>JAFVBZ010000215.1 GCA_017479645.1 Ruminiclostridium sp.
GAGGAACTTGAATCTAATACTTCAGATTTTATGGATAAGTTATCCGGTGATCCCGATCATGTGAAATCGTATTTTGATCATCCTGCTTTACTAAAATATAAGTTGATTTGATTCAAATTATTTAATTGCCGGAGTAATAAAGGCGTCGTAAATTGTTTCGAGACCATCAGGAAGAACGATTTCTGTGAGTGAATCACATCCATAAAATCCTGTCAAACATTTGAGATTGGAAGGAAGGACGACATTTTTGAGCGAGGGACAGCTGTCGAATGCGAAATCGCCCAGTTTTTCCAGACTGTCGGGTAAATTGATTGTTTTGAGATTATCAAGTCCTTTTATGCTGCCTATTTCTTTTACTCCTTCGGGAATAGTCAGTTCTGTCAGACTTGTGCATCCGGATAAAACATCTTTTTCCAATTTTTCAATGCCTGTTGGAAGTTTGATGCTTTTGAGTGCAGAACATCCTTCAAAAACGAGCATCCCCATGCGTGTCATATGATCCGGCATCTCAACTGAGATGAGACCACGCGCCTGTAAAAAGGCACCATGTCCAATTTCAGTAACATTTTCAGGTATAGTCATGCTTCTGATCTTGGATCCAGAGAAAGCATAATCTTCTATTCGTTCAAGACTTTCGGGAAGCGATATTTTGACCAGATCGCTATCGTTAAATGCACGATCACCGATAACTTTAATGCCTTCGGGTATTTCTGCATATTTAATTTCATCAGATGTACTAAGTAATGCTATTACCGGTTCACCGTCTATTTCGGCGGGGAAACGTATAGCTTCTTCTTTGCCTTTATATCTCGTTATTGCTATGCCATCCAAGTCAGAATCATAACGATATTCAAAATCTTTTATCGGGGGCTCAACTACATCGAAGTCTGTACCATTCAACATCATTTTTAAGAGTATAATGCCTGTGTCCCAGTATGTTTCGCCTTTATAGATCATTGTGTTATCTGATCCGTCGAACGGTTCGGCTGATATATCTTTGAGGCTGTCCGGGAGTTCAACTGTGCATTCATATCCTTCGATAGCATTTTTATTTATGTTATCTACAGTATAGCCGTCGATTTCTTCGGGTATTGTTATTACTTTATCTGAGCCTGTGTATCTCTTGATCGTTATAGGCTGATAGTCGTCAAGCGCGTTTGCCGTGTCGAGCATATATTCAAAGTCGCCGGATGTGTAAACTTCATCTTCGACGAGCTTTGTCGATGTGTCTTCGATCGTTGTTTCTGCTGTTACCTGAGTTGTTTCAGCTGCGGTAGTAGTTTCCGTCGTTTCGTTATTGACTGTTGTTGCCGCCGTGGTCGTAGCTGCGGACTGCGTGGTCTGAGTCGTATTTCCGTTGTTTCCGCATGCGGACAGAAGTACTGTTGCAGCGAGTAATGCTGCTATTGTGGTTTTCTTTAAGTTGTTCATTGTGTTTGGTTTCCTTTTCTTAGTTTTGACAATAAAAAATGCGCAGCCACTCAGAGCTGCGCACTGTAAAAATGTCATACTCTGAATTGCTGCCAGGCAATTAAATAACGTTATTCACAGACTGTCAGTATGCGAATAAAGAGTACACATTCTTACCATATGGTAGGATTGCATACTGACAGACATAATATGCCCGTTAAAAGCATAAAAATCGTTATTTAATTTACCTGGCGCATATATTATATCACAATCTGACAAAAAAATCAAGTATTAATTTTAAATTATACAAATTGTATATCAACCAAGCATTGTCGAGCTGCAATATACATATAGTATTATCATGCTGTTTAATCAGGCAGGACAGGCATATGCCTACGGCATTATGATGCCTTATGCGCCCTCCCCTCCGGTGCGGGCGCAGCAGTTACTATGTGAGAAGTGAACAATAAAAAAATAACCGCAAAAAACAAGAATAATGCGGAAGCAGTAATTAATCGGACCGGAATGTTGTCCGACCTGAGTGTGACTCTCGGGGCTTCCATCCCTCTTCATTTTACTCCTTTCTTTTTCCCGCTGTCTGTACAAGATAGCGGGTTTTCTGCTTTGATGAGATTTTGTCGGTGCAAAGCCGGCACAAAGCAACCATTTAACATATATGTTATTAATAATACTACGAAAGGACTGATCTATCATGGCAAATCAAAACGCTCCTCCACGAGCAGGAGGATAGAGTTATTACAGTATCTACATCACACTATTATTAGAATTGAAAGGAATTATCAATTATGTCAATTAATCTGTTTTCATCAACTCCCGAATCCAACGATAATGTAAATAATCCTCCGGAAATAACCGTAGAACCAGAGAATACCAATCCCGATACTAACTCAAATGATCCGGACTCTCAGAAGCCGAAAGTCGAGAAGGTGATACTTAATGCAGTCCCAAGGACTCTGCTGCGATCTTGCAAGGCGAAAGGGACGGGTCAGCAATTGTATCATTTCAACTTCGCATATACAGTCGGAACAAATGCAGTCAATTACGCATCTGTAAAGCTGTCCGCAAAGATGGTCATCCCAAAAGGCAGATGGTGCAGTATATTTTTCGGAGCTCCCGATAAAACATATATCTGCAATCTGTCAACAGGAGGCAGCGTTACACTCACTGCAGCTGATATTATTGGGTTGTTTAACAGCAATAAAAAGAGCTATATTGCCTGGATTAAGCGTCGTGATGCCCTTAAGCGTGGAATTATCACAGCATAATATCGGTTAAGTCAAAGACCGTCCTGCATTATCTGTGTGGGACGGTCTTATATGATTTTTTTAGAAAGGAATGCCAATGAAAAAAATAGATAAACTATACAAAATGCTTATTACAGACGATACTGTCAGAGAAGAGTTTTCATCTGCGATGTCTAACGGATCATTGCCAGAATTTTTCACAAAGCACGGGTTTGACCCGAAATTTAGTGAGTTTACTGAGCTTCTGGAAAAGCTCGAAAAAAATGACAGCAAAATACTGGAGAATATTGTAAATCAAGCGGAAGAGGAATCTGACCCATCTATTGATATCCCGCCACAAGTCTGGAATGATATGGTTAATCCTATGCAGGCAGCTGAAAGCCCACCGGATTATCTTATTAACTACAATGTAAAATGCAAGGATGCCCGACCGATACTTTACAGAGACTATACCATAAAGCAAACCTTATCCTGTCTTATAGGTAAGTATAAAAATAATGCTTTACTTATTGGTCCGGCTGGAAGCGGCAAGACTGCTATTGCGGAGGATCTGGGGAGAAGACTGTCAGACTGTGATGATCCACTTATACCTGAACAACTGAAATCCTATACGATATACGAGTTGCCACTCTCGGCATTAGTATCAGGATCGCGGCTTGTTGGGGATCTGGAGCATAAGACGAGAGATGTGATCAGTTACGCATCATCAAGGAATAATAAAGTCATTCTCTATATAGACGAGATTCATATGTTACTATCCAACGATAAATCATATAATACGATCTCACAAATACTAAAGCCAGCATTGGCAAGGGGAGACATAAAGCTGATCGGAGCTACAACTTTACAGGAAGCTCAAATCCTGCAAAATGATCCGGCTTTTAGCAGACGCTTTACCCGAGTGATCGTTGATGAGCTTACAATCGAGCAGACTAAAAGTGTGCTTATGGATCTGCGATCTGTATTTAAAAAGCATTACAACGGAAAGATCAGTATAGGCAGGAAAGCGATAGATGAAGTCGTTGAAGCCACCAACAGATACTCTATTGCAGGCTCTCATCGCCCAGATAACGCAATAACCTTACTTGACCGCGCCACAGCGGATTTATATTTATCAAAACACGGAAAGAATGATGCGTCTATACGGCTAACCTCTAATCACATTAAGAAGACGGCGGCGATGATCAATACAGGAAAGACACTTAATGATCGAATTGATGTTGAAGCTCTTCGTATGCAGCTATCAGAAATTAAAGGTCAGGACGAAATCTTGAATATCATCGTAGATTGCTTAAAACGTGACAATGTACATATATTCGAACGAAACAAGCCACTGTCTTTTTTATGCTACGGTCCCAGCGGAACCGGTAAGACAGCAATTGCCAATATCATTGCTAAGAATATTACTGGAACGCCCCCTATAAGGCTGAATATGGCTGAATATTGCGGAGAGGCATCCATTAACCGTATTATCGGCTCACCACCGGGATATATTGGCAGCGATTCGAGAGCAGAACTACCTTTCGACTCCCTTGAAAGTAATATAAAACAGGTCATCTTGCTGGATGAATTCGAAAAGTGTCACCGTGCAGTTAAACGATTATTTCTAGGGATATTAGAGCACGGTCAACTTCAGCTATCCAATAACAAGGTGTTGAGTTTTTCGGATGCGATAATTATTGCATCGAGTAACGCCGGCTGTCATATCACTCAGAACGCCATAGGCTTTGTCAATGATGATAGTGCTAAAACCTCGGCGAATATATCTGTAAAAGAGCTTTCAGACAGTTTTGAGCCCGAGCTGCTTAACCGCTTTACCAAGATATTAAAATTTCGTCCGATTTCTGAAGGAATATACAGAGATATTGTCCGAGATAAATATGAACGTACCCTTAGTGAAGTCAGGGCTCGCAAAAAATCCGGTTACAAATTGCCTGATGTAATACCAGACAAGGATCTTGATAAGATTGTAAAAGAAAGCTACAATCCGGAATTTGGTGCTCGTCCAGCATCAAGAGCCGTGCTCAAGTATATGGAGAATATAATACTGGAGATTAAGGATAAAAATGGCATCAAGAAGAATTAACAATATTAGGAAACAATTGAATCGTATCAGAAAGTTTATATTCTTTGTACGGATACTGTATACCCTGATCCTTCTCTATATCTGGGCAATATGCTTTGTAACCGATATTGTTACAGGCAGTGATAGGTTGTATATCATGCTCCCATTCTTGGGCATAGCTTATGTCGTGAGTGTTATCGCGTATGACTGGGCGATAAAGTATACTATTAAATACTATCAAGCATTGATAGAACGGGAGAAAACTAGACCACCCTGAGAATATGAAAAGGAGACAAGAAAAACATCAAATAGAGTAGTACATACCAATATTAAGCATCTCAACTGTAACTTATATGATTACGTATTTATGCGCCCCCGAAAATTGTTAGATAATATATACACATTCGTATGAATGGCATTTTACCGCTTTTATGACAACAACAATCTGTTGCGCTCATCATAATAATTGTGCTATATTATAAGTAGCTACTCTTAATAAAACAAGAAAGGAGGATCATATTATGACCACATATAACCTAATACAAAACTATAAAACTTTAATCTTTACTCAGCACACGATCTGTAAAGACACATCCAAAGCATTACAGACAGCATGGGATATGTGCATGGATATGGGCAGATTGCATGGCTTTTCGACCGACAGATGCCATGAATGCTGGTGTAAGGCTATACAGGATTACGAATGCGAAGAGAGAAAGTGATATAATTGATGGCATTTGTGACAGTCGCCTCAATGGCTGTCACAAATGTCGGCATAGTACCATGACCATATTAAATATTAAGGACGACTATATGAGGAGGACAAAATTATGAGTAAAAAAGTGATAGGAAGTGATAATATGAAAGCAGTAATATATGCAAGATACTCCAGCGATAACCAGCGTGAGGAGTCTATCGAAGGACAGCTCCGCGAGTGCCTTGCATTTGCAGAGCGTAAGGGCTACACGGTCATCAAAACATATGTAGACAGAGCAATAACGGGCAAAAAAGCCGAAAACCGTCCAGAATTTCAACAGATGATAGCCGATAGTGCGATCGGAGAATTTGATGTCATCATCGTGTGGAAGTTAGACCGTTTCAGTCGTAAAAAATATGATAGCGTAATATATAAATACAAGCTAAAAAAGAACGGTGTTTCCGTTATATCTGCAACCGAGCCTATTGACAACAGCCCCGAGGGAAGGCTCATGGAATCTATTTTTGAGGGCTTTGGTGAGTATTATAGCGATGAATTGGCACAAAAGACCGGGCGTGGAATGACCGAGAACGCTATAAAAGGTACTTTTAACGGCGGTACGATAACTTACGGTTATACTATAGATAAAGACAAGCATTTTCACAAAGATCCTGCAACTGCTCCAATTGTCACAGAAATATTTGAGCGTTATGCCGAAGGTGAGCCTATCCGCAATATAGTGGACATGCTTAACAGCAAAGGTATAAAGACTAACAATGGTCGTAAGTTTACATACCATTTTATCAACTGGTTGCTTAAAAATCGCCGTTATCTCGGAGAGTACACTTTTCGTGACATAACAAATAATGAAGCCATTCCACCGCTTGTTACTGCAGAGATTTTTGAAAAATGTCAGAAAAGACTGTCGACAAATAAACATAAATCTGCTTCATTCCGCAAGGTCGAGGAAAAATATCTGCTTACTGGTAAGGTGTTTTGTGGATACTGCGGAAATACTGTGTCGGGTATCAGTGGTACGGGCAAGGACAACAAACGCTACCGTTACTATCAGTGCATGACATCAAAGACTAAAAAATGCCATAAAAAGCCCATAAAAAAGGATTTGCTCGAAAACAGCGTAATAAGGCTTATAATGCAGATGTTCAACAACAAGTCGCTTATAAAGCGTATCTGCGATACTTGTTATTCTCTTCAAAGCACGGAAAGCACAGAGCTAACAGCGCTGAAAAAGCAGTTAAAGCAGAATAAAAAAGAGATCAATAATATAATGAAAGCTATTAAAGCCGGACTTGTAACGAAGTCAACCAAAGCCGAGCTTGAGCATCTTGAAGATGAACAGGAACGCCTTGAGATAGAGATAACCAAAGAACAGATTGTCCGTCCGATCATTTCCCGCGAGTTCATCGAAGCGTGGATCATGGCTTTTGCAAAGTCTAACCTTAAAAACCAGGAACAGAAGCAGCGGCTTATCGACATTTTCGTTAACTGCGTCTATGTTTACGATGATAAAATCGTGGTCATGTTCAATTACAAGGACGGGGAACGGGCTATTATGCTCGATGATGTGGAAAACGCCATAAAAAAGAGAACACCCAAGATGAGTGTTCTACTTTGTTTAAGTCTGGTGACCCGTACGGGAATTGAACCCATGATTCCGCCGTGAAAGGGCGATGTCTTAACCTCTTGACCAACGGGCCGAAATGGTAGCGGCAAGTGGACTTGAACCACCGACACCCTGGGTATGAACCAAGTGCTCTAGCCAGCTGAGCTATGCCGCCGAATGAAGTCACAAATCTGTGACGAATATTAGTATATCACAAAACTCAGCTTTTGTCAACAATTTTTTGAAAATTTTTTAAAAATATATGTAAAACCGGGTGAACGGCATATATCAGTGCTATACACCCGGTTTTAACGTAAGCAAACTCACACATTTGCAGGAGGACCATTTCGGGGAGTACCTTGAGGTGGTCCGTTGCGGGGAGCGCCCTGTGGGGGACCGAACTTTTTCATAAGCAGTTTCATATAGAGCGGCTGAACTATGAGGATAACGACATAGCCGATAGGGTAGCACCAGAGGAGGGAAACGAGGATAGACATACCCATAGGGGGCTTAGCGGCTTCCATACCGGATATCTGACCGTTCATTTCAGCGATTCTGCCGTTGAGCTCACCTATTTTTGCCTGCAATTCGCCTGCTTTCTGCGGTTCGGCGGCAGCATCAGTCTGCGAGAGTTCGGTCTGAACTGCGGAAAGTTCGGAAGAAGCGGTACCTATCTGTTTGGTGAGCGCATCTATTCCGTTCTGAATACCGGCATTGGCGGAGCCAACCATGATGAGGACCATAACTACCGACATGACAGGTGTATAGATCGTATTGGAGATAAGTGCGGAAAGTGCATTAGCGGGGAATGTATGAGGTTTCAGTCTGAACTTTGCGCAGGCAGCTGCTTCGAGCTTAGGCATAGGGACTATAAGCCCGATGATCATACTTATAACAAAGCTTATGCCGAAGCTGATAAGCCAGGAGCCGACGGTGAAATGCCCGGAAGTAAGAGTTCCGACAAGCGACATAACCAAACTCAGCGTGAAGCCCATTAAAAGGCTCATAAAAATACCGATTTTCTTGATAATTACCAGTCCCTTCGTATTCGTTTCTATTATTATAATATAAGAACATCAAAAAATCAAGTATTTGCCCGAAATAAACTGAAATATTGCAAATTCTGCGTCTTTGTGGTATAATGTCAGTATCAAAAACAGGAGTGATAGAATGACATTATACGTTTCCGATCTTGACGGGACGCTGCTCGGAGATTCGGGGAAGCTGAAACCGAGGACGGCGGATATGCTGAACAGCTTCATAAGCGGCGGAACACTGTTTTCGTACTGTACTGCGCGGGGACTTGCGACAGCCGGGGAGATAATGTCCTCGGTGCATCTGAATGCGCCGGTAGTGCTTATGAACGGCGTTTACATATATGATCCGGTGACTGGGGAGTACCCGGTGCGCTGCTCATTCGGTGAAAAGCAGTGTGAACTGCTGAAACAGGCGGTGACCGAATACGGGGAGAAGCCGATGATCTTTGCATTTATCGACGGCAGGGAACGGGCAAGTTTCATAAAAGACGCTCCGAATCTGAAAGCTCATCTCTCCCGGCGTAAAGGTGACAGCCGAAGAAGACCCCTGAAAAGCACAGAAGGAATGTTTGACGGGGAAATGTTCTATGCGGCGTTCATAGATCCGGAAAATATGTCTGTTCTTGAAAGCATTTTCACACAGGAAAACGGCTTTATGACAGCAAGCTATACCGATACATATCCGCCTCACCAGCGCTGGTTTGAAGTATTCCCGGCGAGTGCGGGCAAGGCAAATGCGATACGAAGGCTGAAAGAGCTAACCGGAGCAGATGAAGTGGTTTGCTTCGGCGATAACGGGAACGATCTTCCGATGTTTAAGGCGGCTGACAGGTGCTATGCGGTCGAGAACGCGATACCGGAACTGAAAGAAGCTGCGACAGGAGTGATAGGCTCCAACGAGGGTTACGGAGTGCCGGAATTCATACAGAAGGAGATCTATCCTGTGTTTGCGTATGAGCCTCCGTTTGCAGAAGGACCGGACGCGGAGCGTTTCAGAGGATCTGTGGCAAAGGCACTTGAACGTGAGCGCACAACGATCGGGACGCTGAACGAAAAGACGATACACAATGCGCTGAAATGCTATTATTGTGACGAAGCCGATCACGAAGCGAAGATAGGTGATTTCTACGCGGACGGGGCAGGGGAGAACGGCATATTTGAGATTCAGAGCGGCAATTTCGGCTATCTTGCGAAGAAACTGTCGCAAATGCTTATGCTGAGCCATGTGACTGTGGTTTACCCTTATGAAAAAAAGACTCACAACTACTCGATAAACGAGAAGACGGGAGAGATAATGTCGGTCACACAGCGCACCGACAGTTCATATTCAAAGCTGTTTCTGGAACTGTACAGGATAAAGGCTTTCCTGACGAACCCTAATCTTACTGTCCGCATAGCGTTTCTGGAGCTTGACAAGAAGACTTATTACAAGGACGAGCGCCGTATAAGGCGGAAGGGAATGAAGAAGGAGAAGTGTCCGACAGCTTTGCTGAAAGAGATGATACTTGAAAGACCGGAAGATTATCTTGCATTTCTCCCTGCCGGGCTTCCTCCGCAGTTCACCCGGGCAGAACTGCAGTCACTCTGCCGCACCACTGACGCGGCTCTGATGCTTTCCGTTCTGGAGTTCACAGGTACGGTCGTGCGCTGCGGAAAGCGCGGAAACAGTTTTCTGTACGAAACACGGTGAAAGCAAGGCAGAATATCTTTGCCCGCAAAAACTCCCGCTGCTGTTGGCAGCGGGAGTTCGTGTTTCGGGCGAAAGGGCTTATTTGACCGTTCTGACCGGAGATTACTTGTCGTCGTCTTTCTTGTAAGCTTCGTTCTTTTCCCACAGTTCTTCAAGCTTAGTAAGAGTCTGTTCAAGCTTGGCGCTGTTCTTCATTCCGACTTCCGCTACAAGCGCGTTGATAAGGCTGAGCGGGGCGGCAAGGCTGTCTGCGTAGCTTATGATATCGCTTCTTGCGAGAAGGAGCTGATCCGCGTATTCGGCGAGGGGTGAAGCCTCGGAATCTGTGATAGCGATGATATCGGCACCGCATTCCTTTGCGTAAGCTGTGGCGGTGAGGGTGTTCTTGAAATAGCGGGGGAATGAGATAGAGATGAACACATCTTCCTTGCCGAGACGGATAAGCTGCTGTAAGATGCCGCTGGAGTTTATAGGCTGAACATGAATTACGTTTCCGCAGGAAAGATTAAGGTAATTGCCGAGGAAGCGGGCGAGAATGTCGCTGCTCATGGCGCCGAAGATGTAGATGCTCCGGGCTTTTATGATCTTGTCAACTGCGGCATTGAAGCTTTCCTCGGAAACGTGTTCAAGGGTGTATCTTATACGCTCGATGTCCTGCGTCATAACGCTTTTGAGCATATTTTCGCCGTCAAGCCTGTCCGTTGAGATATCAAGGCGCTGGAGCGTTGTAAGACGGTTCCTTCCGTAGCTCTGGAGAGCCTTCTGCATCTCCGGGTAGCCGTCGAATCCCATTTCGTCCGCGAACCTTACGACGGTGCTTTCGCTGACGCCGACAGCTGCGCCGAGCTTTGCCGCGGTCATGAACGCGGCTTTTTCGTAGTGCTGGGTGATGTAGTTTGCAATGTATTTCTGACTTTTGGAAAATTCAGGCATTCTTTTTTCGATATCCGCAATAAGATTAGACTGCATTTTCTGTTGTTCCTCCAAGTTGTGCGATAATAGAGCGGTTGCTTATAAAAAGCGCACTCTATGAATTGATTATACTACATAAATGCAAAAAAATCAAGTCCGAAATGCAATTTTTACAGTTTAAGGCTGCAAAAATTGCAGGGTTTGAAAGATTGCAGGAAAAACAAGCGCCCGACTATTGTACATATACTCGAAATTTCAAAAAAAGGTTGACTTTTATGGGGAAAAAGGTTATAATATAGGATAAGATTATTATATGAAAAGGAGAAAAAGATATGGCATTCATTTATTCGGAACCCTCGCATACCTTCGGTGAGTATCTTATCATTCCCGGTTATTCTTCCTCGCAGTGCATTCCCGCAAATGTTTCGCTGAAAACACCTGTTGTGAAGTTCAGGAAGGGTGAAGAGAGCGCAATAAGCATGAATATCCCTATGGTGTCGGCTATTATGCAGTCCGTCTCCGGCGAGAAAATGGCGATCGCGCTTGCAAAAGAAGGCGGAATTTCTTTTATATACGGTTCCCAGTCCGTTGAGGACGAAGCGGCAATGGTTGCCCGCGTAAAAGCTCACAAGGCAGGCTACGTTACAAGCGATTCCAACTTAAGCCCCGATATGACGCTTGCCGATGTGCTTAAGCTCAAGGAAAAGACCGGTCATTCCACAATGGCTGTAACAGAGGACGGAACGATCAATACAAAGCTCGTAGGACTTGTAACGAGCAGAGATTACAGAGTTTCGAGAATGGAGAGGGACACAAAGGTAAGCACCTTTATGACCCCCTTTGACAAGCTTATCACAGCTCCCGCCGAGACGACCCTCAAGGAAGCGAACGATATAATCTGGGATCACAAGCTCAACTCTCTCCCGATCATTGATAAAGACGGCAAGCTCCTGTATTTCGTTTTCAGAAAGGACTATGATTCCCACAAGGAAAACAAGAACGAGCTTCTCGA
>JAFVBZ010000216.1 GCA_017479645.1 Ruminiclostridium sp.
GCTGTGCGCACAAAGCTCCCGAACCTCACATTCGCAGGCTATGTGCAGCCAGACGAGCTGAAAAAGGCTTACGTCGGCTGTGATGTATATATATTCCCGACTTACGAGGAGACCGAGGGCATCGTGCTTCTCGAAGCACTTGCCGCACGCGCGAATGTAGTCGTCCGCGACATCGGCTGTTTCGACTGGCTGAAAAGCGGTGCCGACTGCTACAAGGCAGCCGATACCGACTCGTTCGAGACCTATATCAGGGACATAACCGGCGGAAAGCTTTCGTCGCTGCGTGACGCGGGTCACGATGCAGTCGAGGACAAGAGTATCGACAAAGTCGGGGAACGGCTGAAAAAGGTTTACGAAGACGCAATGAACGCATAAAAACCGCAGCGCGTGATAGTTTCACGCGCTGCGGCTGCGACATAATACTATAGTCATGTGCGGGTGCATCGGTCAGCCCGGTGTCTCTCACATCTTCTTCAACTGGGCTTCGCTGCTCTTTATAAGGCTGAGCAGAGCGGGCGACTGTTTCGGGTACTGAGCTTCAATAAGGACAGTGGATATCTCGGTGCTTACGCTGTCAATGCTCTTGGTGGTGGTAGCGATATCCGCTTCCGCAGTGTGAATGCCGGCATCAGCGATGTGACATGCACGCTCGTCCGGTATCTCGAACATTGTCTGCGTATTGGCTCTGTTTGCGCGGAAGATAAGTCTGAACACCTTATACACCGTAAGATTAAGGATATTCGTCACAGACGCGCTGAGACGGGTATTTCCGATCTTTCCGAGTATATCGTAGATGATATCTATGCTGTTCATAAGAAGCTTCTTCGCCATTGTGACGGAGATGTTGTCACCGGCTTTTGCCTTGCCCTGAAGTTCCGCATCGGGAATATCGCTCTCGGTGATGATGCTTCCGGAACTCACAGCAGAGCGTCCGAGCAGATAGTCGGTAGATACATTATAGTAATCTGCCACACGGACAAGAAAATCAAGTCCGCACTCGCGCTTGCCCTTTTCGTAATGCGAAAGAAGCGCCTGTGCAACACCGAGATCGGCTGCCGCGGCTTTCTGACTTATATGACGCTCCTTGCGCAGAAGCGATAAAATTCTCGGGAAATCTGAATTCATAAAACCAAACCTTTCAGAACAACTGATAATACAAAGTGCATCACATTCTCTCGAACGCGACACACAGGAATATATATTTATTATATTACAAATGTAACCAAATGTAAAGTGGCATTTTCGACAAAAAAAGCATCTGCTGTCAATAACTTAATATGATTTTATACAAGTTAACTGCACTAAATATAATTTCCATTTTTCCGCACAAAATACGGCTATTACAGATAAGGAATCACAGCTATGAAAAATTACACTATCTATCTAATACGGCATGGTATTACTCAGGGTAATCTCGACGGAAAATACATCGGTCTTACCGATCTTCCCCTCTGCGACGAAGGCTACTGCGCAATAACGAGATATGCCCACGACAGGCTTTACCCGGACGTTCAGAAGGTCTATTCAAGCCCGCTGAAACGCTGTCTGGAGACTGCGGATATCATCTATCCCGATCGCTATGTAAAGCAGATAGACAACATCGCGGAATGCGATTTCGGCGAGTTTGAGGGCAAGACACAGCAGGAACTCGAAGATCTTCCGGAATACACCGAATGGCTCAAAGGCGGATTCGACGCGAAAGCTCCGGGCGGCGAGACAATGGAGGAATTCACTCTGCGCTGTCTCGACGGGCTTGAGGAAATATTCAAGGATATGATGCACGATCAGATCACAAAGGCTGCCGTTATAACCCACGGCGGAGTGATAATGAACCTGTGCGCTGGATACGGGCTTCCGAAAGCCCGTCCTGCCGATTTCGTAATAGGTCAGGGCGAGGGTATAGCTATCGCGCTTTCCACATTCCTCTGGCAGAAGGGACCTGTATTTGAAATACTCGGGAGGTTGTTCTGATGACTGATTTTGAAATGAGATGCAGCGAAAAGAGCGTGCGTGAATATGTGAAGATACTTCTGTTCGGCGGTACGGTGAAACAGGCTTTGCCTATGATACTTATGGGTGCGCTGCTTACGGCCATGCCGATACTCGGCATAGTAGGCTATATTATGACGCAGAATACGGCAATGCTTATCGTGACCGGCTGCGGTGTGGTATTCGACGCGGCTGCCGCGATAATCATATCGGTAATAATGAAGAAGAGCGCAAAGAAGCTGAAGGAAGCTTACGATTCACAGAAGGGGCTTGTCTGCTCGGTAGCGGAGACCGGCATAACCGTTGTACACGATAATAAACCTGCACGCGTTATAGACTGGAGCAATGTGGAGGATATCGATTCCGGAAACACCGCATTCTTCCTCAAAACCAAAGACAATCTCCTTCTCATTCTTGAAAAAGATGCCGTTCTTTCGGGAGAACTCCGCGAAACGGAAGAGATAATCGCCGCAAAGCTCGGGACAGAGAAATGAACGCACAGAACATCAATTTCCAGAAAGAGCTTGACGCGAAGATAGCGGAGATCACCGCTTCCGGCAGCGTCCCTTCCCTGCTGCTCCACTGCTGCTGTGCGCCGTGCAGCAGCTATGTTCTCGAATACCTCACCGAATATTTCCGGATAACGGTGCATTTCTACAATCCCAACATCTCAGAGAAAGCCGAGTATGAAAAGCGCTCGGCTGAACTGCGCAGGCTCGTCTCCGAACAGCCGCACAGATATCCTGTCACATTCACCGAGGGCGCTTATGAACCGGAGAAGTTCTATGAGACCGCAAAAGGGTATGAAGATGTGCCGGAGGGCGGAGAGAGATGCTTCCGGTGCTACCGTCTGCGTCTTTCGGAAGCTGCCGACGCGGCAAAAGCCGGCGGTTTCAGCTATTTCACCACAACGCTGTCGATAAGCCCGCTCAAGAACGCACGGAAACTGAACGAGATAGGAGCGGAGGAATCGGAGCGTGTGGGAGTACCCTACCTTTTCTCGGATTTCAAGAAAAAAGAAGGCTACAAGCGCTCTATCGTGCTTTCTCAGAAGTATTCGCTTTACCGTCAGGATTACTGCGGCTGTGAGTTTTCGAGGAGGGAAAGAAACAGAACGGAGAACAGACCGGTATGAGTATAAAGGAACGCTTTAATTTCAGAACAATTATCACTTTCGCGGCTATAAGCCTTTTTGCCGGATCTACATTCTGCTTTTTCTCTCCGGCGGAAATATACACTGCCGATCCCTCCGAGTTCATTATAGGCGTTTCGGAAGCGCTGGTGCCGATGCTGATGACCGCCGCCGCTGTTTCGGCAGCGCTGTTCCTGCTTCAGATGCTGCTTCTGCTTATAGGTAAGACTGCCGCAGATGCTGCAGGCAGACTGATATTCGGCACAGCGCTTGCGGGATATGTGCAGATGCTGTTCCTGAACGGAAGGCTTGCCAGGATAACCGGAGACGCGATGAGCTACCCGATGACAGAGCCGTTCGTGATCGCGGATTTTCTGATCTTTTATGCGGTCATGCTTCTGCCCTTGATCCTGTACGCAGTAAAAAAATCAAAACCAGACGGAAAACTTGCTTCAATTGCCGGCGACTGGATCGTTTCCGGTGTTTGCGCCGCACTTATCGCAATGCAGACGATAGGGCTTGTACCCGGAATTATAAATGCAGCGGATATAATGAAAGAGCGCTATACATTTTCGAGCAGGTACCTTGCATACGAGCCGATACTGTCACTGTCGAAGAAAAACAATGTGATCGTGTTCCTTACCGACAGGCTTGACGGAAACTGGATGCAGGAAGCTCTCGACAGGTATCCGGAGCTTTATGATACATTCGACGGGTTCACTTTTTACAGAAACAACATCAGCCGGAATCCGAACACATTCCCGTCTGTGCCGGAAATGCTCTCCGGGCTGGATTACGCTGATCTCAGCCAGACTGATTTTATCGAAAAGATCTGGGAGGAAAACCGCCTTCTGAAGCCTCTGCATGACGAAGGATACCGCGTTAATCTTTTAATTGACAGGTTTATGTACAAGAACCTTGAAGATGTCGAATCCTACGGTTTCGTTGACAATATCCGCAGGCAGAATATGGAATATCACATTGACAATCTCGGTGAACTCGGGGTAGTGCCGACACAGCTGAGAATATCTATGATCAAAATGATGCCGTATGCTCTGAAGCCGTTCTTTGCCATAAATCTTTCCTCAGACTTCGCCAACAATTTTATAGTCACAGACACAAACGATCCGGTCCGGTCATCGGTCGGCGTTGATTCCGATATCGCATTCTTTGATTATTACCGCAGGAACGGTCTTAATGCCGATACGGGATCTCCCGTTTTTGACTTTATACATCTGAACTGCGCTCATGACATCAGCGAAGAGCTTTCGATGCTTTATCCGGGAAATGCCGGCATCACGCCCGATGCAGTCACTACCGCAAGAGGCGAGTTTGAGATACTCGGCATGTGGTTTGATGAGATGAAAAAGCTCGGCATTTATGACAATTCCACGATCGTGATCATAGGGGATCACGGAAGGCAGATATCCTATGAAGAAGCCATTGCCGAGAAACTTGATTCCGAAATTCTGACAGGACTTCTGATAAAGCCTGCCGGAGCGGAACACGGCAGGCTCAGAACAGATACGGAATCCGAGCTATACAACGTCTATTTTACGGCAAGCATACTTGAATACGCCGGAATAGACCATTCGGAACTCGGAGTATCATACAATGACGCTATAACAGCAGAACTTCGGACAGAAAGGGTCCTCCGTCCGTATGATTTCGGCGGTCATTATGACCGTCCCGCACTGCCGGGGGTCTATCGCATAAACGGGAATGCAGCGGACTTCTCGAACTGGAAATACACAAAGATACAGTAAAAAAACATCTCCGATGCTTCCTGCACCGGAGACGTTTTTATGTACCTGTTCTGAATCTCGAGACCTGATCTTTCAGCAGTCTTGACTGACCGGACAGCTTTTCGCTTGAAGCAGCGGTCTCTTCCGCCGTTTCGGAGTTTGTGCGGATAACCTGTGTGATCTGCTCGATGCCGTAATTAATCTGCTTAATCGACTCGTTCTGTTCACGGCTCGCCTGCGCTATCTCAACGATAAGCCCGGAAGTGCGTTCCGTCATCTCGCGCACCTCACGCATCGACTCTGCTGTTCTGTCCGCAACCTCGGAGCCCTTCTCAACGGCGCTTATTGCCGCGGATATCAGCTCGGTAGTGCTCTTTGCAGCCTCGGAAGATTTGCCGGCAAGACTGCGCACCTCATCTGCGACTACCGCAAAGCCTTTTCCGGCTTCTCCGGCTCTTGCGGCTTCCACAGCCGCGTTGAGCGCAAGTATATTGGTCTGGAACGAGATATCCTCGATCGTCTTTATGATCTTTCCTATCTCGCCGGAAGTGACTCTGATCTCATTCATGGCGCTTACCATATTGCCGATCTCTTCGTCCTGGCGCAGCACCTTTTCCTTCGTAAGCTCGGAAAGCTCACCTGCGGCAGCGGCATTATCGGCTGCGGCAGCGATACGGGAAGATACTTCGGATATGCTTCCGGAGATCTCCTTAATAGCGGATTCCTGCCTTGCCGCACCGTCTGCGAGCGTCTGCGAACCCTCCGCCATTCTTCCCGAACCGGTCATGACCTCCTCGGAGGAGCGGTTCATATTCGCAAGCGCCGCGCCGAGATCGCCTTCTATCTTAAGCACGCTGTTCTTTATCCGCCCGAAATCGCCGGGATAAGCGCTGTCCGGCTTTGCGGTAAAGTCGCCGTCCGCCATGCGGTCAAGTATCGCGGATATATCCTCAATACACTTGCTTACGTCCTTTTTTGCATACCGGAGCTTGCGTGCGAACATTCCAACCTCATCGTTCACGAAGAAGTAGTCCACTGCGGTAGAGCTGAACTTTCCGCTCTCCATTTCCTCTGCAAGCACCGTTACCTGCCTTATCGGGATCATTACCCGCTTTCTGATGAATATCACGACAGCGACCGCACTTATTGCCACCATAACGAGTGCCGCGGAAGAAGAAGCTATTGAAACAGCAGCAAACTCCGCATCGGAAGCCGCGGAACCAAGTCCGGCGAAGTATGCGCCCGCAGGCTTGCCGTCCGCTCCGGTTATCGGCGCATACGACACATAGCAGCCTTTTCCGTCAATTACCGACTGACCGGTATATGGCTGACCGACGGAGAGCACCTTTTCCCTGACATCAGCCGGCATTTGCATTCCATGCAGGTTCTCACCGAGAGTTGTAGCGCACGCCGTATCTCCGCCGAAAAGCGTTATCTCGCAGCCGGTGAGCGCCTTGACGCTGCCCGGTATGCTGCATCTTTCCAGGTCATAGCCGAGCACGAGAGCGCCTTTTGCCCCGTTCTCATTCACCGGTGAAGCATATACAGCCGCAGTCCTGCCGTCGAGTGTGACGATACCGCTGACAGTCTTACCTGCCGCGACAGATGCAAGATCGAAGGAGCTGAACGGATAGCCTTCCGAGTATATTACATTTCCGCTGATATCAAGTACGGCGCAGAAGCAGTTTTCTTCACGGTATTCCGGCCATGTCTCCACAAAATACTCATTGTAGTAGCCGTTCATGGACTTGGCGAAGGGCTCGTCCTCGGACCAGTTTCTGAATTTTTCCGAAAGCCGCACGACCTCACGGTCAAGGGCATCTTCAAGCACCAGCATTCCTATGCGCGCACGCTCTGTCTGTACATCATCGTTGTAAGACCTGAACATAAACATGGTGATAAATGTCGAAACCACGACAGTAACAAGAATCGCGGCAACGAACAGTACAGCAGCCGCCATACCGAGCTTCTTGTTTTTATATTTCTTCTTTCCCGATGCCAAAGCTTTCACCCCGCTCCCGGACGCTTATAAGCGTTCATACATTATAAAAATATCACCGTTTTATATAAATGTCAACACTTGCGAGTAATTTTATCGGGTTACGAGTAATATTATCAGAAATACCGCATATTAAAAAAATTAGTGACAAATCGCGGGATTTATGGTATAATAAATATAAAGATTCCAGCTTTATTCTGGTTAGGAGGTCAGTATGGACAAGTATGTTATAACAGTATCGAGAGAGTACGGTTCGGGCGGCAGACTGATAGGAAAGAAACTTGCCGATGAGCTCGGCATCGGCTTCTACGACGGTGAGCTGCTTTCGCTCGTCGCAAAGGAGAGCGGATACACCGAGGATTTCGTGCGCAGGAACGATCAGAAAAAGACACAGAGCCTTCTCTATCACCTCTATATAGGAAGCCAGATCCTCCCCGCTTCGGATATGATCTTCATTGCACAGTCAAGGGTCATAAAGGATCTCTACAACAAGGAAAGCTGCGTTATCGTCGGAAGATGCGCGGATTACGTTCTTCGCGGATACAGCAATGTTTCCAACGTATTCATCACCGCGCCTCTTGAGAGCAGGATCGCCCGTGTGCGCGACGAATACGGCGAACAGGCTGATAATTACCGTGCGTACCTTACCAAAAAAGACAAGAACAGGATCGCATACTACAACTATTTCGCTGACGACGCATGGGGAAAGGTGCAGACCTACGATATCTCCGTGAACTCCGATATCGGCATCGACCGTTCCGCTGACCTTATCGCACAGTACATAAGAGAGAAGTACCATTTATGAGCATTGACCTTATCAGCCCGGATTTCAGCGCGGCTATCTTCGATCTCGACGGCACGCTGTTCGATTCAATGGGCTTCTGGACTCACCTCGACCAGCGGTTTCTCTCTGCTCACGGCATCAGCCCGATCCCCGATGACTATCTGCTGGAAATAGCGCATCTCGGCGCGGAAGAGACTGCGATATACACCAAAAAGCGCTTCGGCTTCACCATGACCGTCGAGGAAATGATGAATGAATGGCACAGGGACGCGCAGGAATACTATGCCGCCGAGACCGTGCTCAAACCCGGAGCCCGCGAATATCTCACGAAGCTGAAGAATGCCGGTGTAAAGCTGGCTGTAGCCACAGCCAACAGCAGCGATCTCTATATGCCGGCAATAAAGCTGCTGGGGCTTGAAGAATACTTCGGCGCTTACGCGGAAGTTGCCGAAGTCGGCAGGAAAAAGGGGTTCCCGGATATCTACGAGCTTGCCGCGGAGCGTCTCGGCACTTCTCCGGCGGAAACCGCTGTATTCGAGGACATATACATAGCGGTAACAGGTGCGAAAGCCGGCGGATTCAGAACTGTCGGCGTTTTCGACGAGACTTCCGCACGGGATACCGAACGGATCCGTGAATGCGCAGACGCGTTCATATTTTCGTTCAACGAACTGCTGTGACTTTTCTGCATTCTCTGTTTGGCTATTTTTATCAAACAAGCAGCGCATTTTCCGACAGGATTTGTTTTTTATCTACAAATATATTCCTGTTTATATGGAGAATTTTTACAAATTTTTTAAAATAGCGAAGTAAAATTGAAAAACTGTTGAAATTACGCGGAAAATGTGGTATAATCAAATTGTATGTTAAATCACAGGCATAGATATGCCCATTAACAGGAAGGGACGATTACGGATATGACATCACCTTTTACTCAGGAGCAGATCAGCAAGAAGCTGAAAGATACGCTCGAACTTGATTTCAGAATAGGACCCGCCGATGCTACAAGCACCCAGATCTATAAAGCGCTTTCAAAGATAGTGGTTGAATACCTCAGAGAAAAGCGCCACATATTTATGACAAAGTGCAACTCCGTCGGCAAAAAGCAGGTTTACTACATCTCCATGGAGTTCCTTATGGGCCGCTCTCTCAAGACCTCGCTCTACAATATAGGACTCAATGAGACAGTAGAAAAAGTGCTCAAGGAAGAATACAAGATAAAGCCCGAATCCATATATGAGGAAGAACCGGACGCAGGTCTCGGAAACGGCGGTCTCGGACGTCTCGCAGCCTGTTATATGGACGGAATGGCGACCTGCGCTTACCCCGCAACAGGCTATTCCCTGCTCTATGAATACGGTATCTTCAAGCAGAAGATAATCGACGGCTGGCAGACAGAGCTTCCCGACAACTGGCTCCCCGGCGGCGGCGCATGGCTCATTCCCGTGGAAGACCAGGCGGTAGAAGTGCATTTCGACGGCGAAGTGCGCGAATACTGGGACAACGATTACCACCACATCTCACACGTCAATTACAACACTGTTCTTGCTGTGCCTTATGATATGTACGTTTCCGGATATGACAGCGAGGGCGTTTCCAAGCTTCGTCTCTGGAGCGCAAAGAGCATGTCATTCGATATGAGCGCATTCAACGCCGGCGACTACTCCAACGCTCTCGGCGCAAGCAACATCGCTCATTCCCTCACAAAGGTGCTCTACCCCAACGACAACCACCTTGAGGGCAAGGCTCTCCGTCTCCGCCAGCAGTACTTCATGTGCGCTGCTTCCGTAGGCGATATCGTAATGAGACACATGAACGTTTACGGCACGCTTGAGAACCTGCCGGACAAGGTAGCTATCCATATCAACGATACCCACCCGACACTTGCCGTCCCGGAGCTTATGAGAATACTGCTCGACGACTGCGGATACGACTGGAACAAGTCCTGGGATATCGTATGCAGAACTTTTGCTTACACCAATCACACGGTAATGGCGGAAGCACTCGAAAAGTGGGATCAGAACCTCATCGAGAGAATACTCCCGAGAATCTACTCGATTATCTGCGAGATCAACAGACGCTACTGCGAGAAGCTCTCCGAGACGCTCCCCTACGAGAAAGTCGAAGAGATGTCGATCTTCAGAAACAACAAGATAAGAATGGCTACACTTTGCGTCGCTGCTTCCCATTCGGTAAACGGCGTTTCCAAGCTTCACAGCCAGATCATAAAGGACAGCGTATTCCACGATGAATACGAGCTCACGCCCTACAAGTTCACAAACGTTACCAACGGTATAGCATACAGACGCTGGCTGCTCCAGTCGAATCCCCGTCTCACAAATCTCCTTTCGGAGTGCATAGGCGACGGCTTCAAGAAGGACGGCGGCGAACTCAAGAAGTTCAGAGCATTCGAGAATGACAGCGAGGTGCTGAAGAAGCTTGCCGATATCAAGCGCAGCAATAAAGAGGACTTCGCAAAGTACGTCCTCAACACCACCGGTACCAAGCTCAATCCCGACAGCATCTTTGATGTACAGGTCAAGCGTCTGCATGAATACAAGCGCCAGCAGCTCAACGCGCTGAACATTATCGCAGACTTCAACTATCTGCGCAGCAATCCCGATGCCGACTTCCAGCCCAAGACCTATATCTTCGCTTCAAAGGCTGCTCCCGGCTACTATATGGCAAAGCAGATCATCAAGCTTATCTGGTGCATCGGCGAAGAGCTCAAAAAGGATCCTAAGCTGAACGAGAAGCTCAGCGTTATCTTCCTTGAAGACTACCGCGTAACGCTCTCCGAGCTTCTTATGCCGGCAGCCGAGATCTCCGAGCAGATCTCCCTTGCAGGTACAGAGGCAAGCGGTACCGGCAATATGAAGCTTATGCTCAACGGCGCGATCACAATGGGAACCTACGACGGTGCAAACGTTGAGATCCACGAGCAGGTAGGCGATAACAACATCTTCATCTTCGGTATGTCCACGCCGGAAGTGAACGTAATGAAGTCCAACGGCTACTCGCCCGACGGCTATTACGACAGAAATGATGTCATCAGAGGTGCTATCGACGCTATGTACCGCGGATTCAACGGCGCTACATTCGATGAAGTCGCAAACGCTATCCGCTATGTCGATCAGTATATGTGCCTTGCAGATTTCGACAGCTACCGCGGCACACAGGCAAAGGCAAGCGAGACATACAAGGATCTCCTCAAGTGGAACAGAATGTCTCTTGCAAATATTGCCGGCGCAGGCGTATTCTCCGCTGACCGTGCTGTTACGGATTACGCAAAGGATATCTGGAGAATCTATTGATAACCGCATAGAAATAACAAAGCAGCAGGTGAAAATTCACCTGCTGCTTTTCAGTCTGTCCAAAAACAAGTTTTTAACAGACATGTCCTGCATTGCATCACGGTATCCTACTGAACAGAACTGTACGCTTGCTGAGGTTTATATGCGTTACGTCAAAGCCGTTTCTTTCAAAGTACGGCTTTTTATCAATAAATGTGTGATCTATCTTCACACCGCATATATTATAGATCTCATCAAAAGTAAGCACTTCTGTTCCGAGACACTGCGATTCAAGATATTTCAACAGTTTTATGTAATCCTGCATACTCTCTCCCCCTTTTGGAAGCTTTATGCCGCTCGGTATCTGATGTTTTTATTATAGCATTCTGTCCGGAGATTGTCAAATAGAGCATTAATATTTTTTGTAAAAAACAGCGAACCTTTCGGATCGCTGTTTTTAATTTGTGCATATTAAGCGGTCTTTACAAAAGATCACTTATTTTTGTTTTTCTTTCTCTTCTTCCCTGCTGCTATAATAACTGCAAGTTCAGATACAAGAAGTGCGGCTATTCCGACTTCCCTGCCGGTATGGGGGTTATCGTCGGACTGGCTGGACTTTGTGCTTGTATCAGTCGAAGTGGACGATGTAAGATCCTCGGTTGTCGCGGAAGTCTCGGGCTTTTCGGTCTCTTCCGGAGTCGTTGTGGTCTCTGCATTCGTCTTTTCCGTTACACCAGTCGTTTCTTCTGCTGTTGTCGTAGTCTCTTCGGTCACTGTTGTTTCTTCGGTCACAGTCGTTGCGGGAGCAGCTTCCTTCGTTGTGGTAGTCGTTGTTACCGAAGGAGTGCTCGGAACAATTGGCTGAGAGGGAGTGTCGGGTGCAGCGGGAGAACGGCGGTTGAGTACCAGGATATTTCCGTCTGCATCGAGTGCTATGGAGCTGTTGGAAGATGTGGTATCAAGCTGAACTTCTCTGTCGGCTACCACAAAGCTGAGTATGCCCGCCTTCTGATATCCGGCAGGTGCCTTGGTTTCCTCAAGAGTATAGTTTCCGTCAGGCAGACCGGTAAATGTTGCATAGTTGCCTGCATAATTGTACGATTTTACAGCACCGATCACTGTTCCGTTACAGATAACTCCGCTAAGATCCTTGCCGGCATCAAGTATGGTAAGTGTGAAATACGCCTGATTTGAGTCGGGAATACGGTTTCCGTAAACATCGGTTTTGATGATGCTGAAGACGGTAACCGGTACAGTAATTTCCTCGGCATGGTTTGTGATCGTTACAGTAGAATCCGCTGCGGAAGAAACGTTCTCGGACTTGCCGCTTGTTGCTGCGCCTGTTCCGACTTTGTATGTCGTTGTGATCGTATAGCCTGTCTTTGTTACGGCAGTCTCGGTGATGTAATACTCACCGCTGTCCTTCTCAACATCGAAGCTTGCGCTCCAGCTGTTTGCCGTGAGGTTCTTGCTTTCTACAAGCGAGTTGTCGGAAGCCTTGTGAAGCTCTGCGGTAATGCTTGTGATGTCGATCGGATCGCCTGTCCAGGATTTCAGAACATTGATCTTGACATAGGTTACAGGTACGATATCTTCCTCTGCATTGTTGATGATCGTTACAGTAGAATCCGCTGCGGAAGAAACGTTCTCGGACTTGCCGCTTGTTGCTGCTCCTGTTCCGACTTTGTATGTCGTTGTGATCGTGTAGCCCGCCTTGGTTACGGCAGTCTCGGTGATGTAGTA
>JAFVBZ010000217.1 GCA_017479645.1 Ruminiclostridium sp.
AATTATCTGATATTTGACCTTGAATGGAATCAGCCGACAAGCTCCGGCAAGTCCCCTGCCCTTCCGCACGGAGAGATAATACAGATCGGTTTCATTGCCGTGAACGACAGTATGGAGATCGTTCATCAGGAAGAGCTTACCATAAAGCCTGTCGTATATAAGAAGATGAATCCGTATGTCAGCACTCTCACCGGCATCAGACAGGAGGATATAAATGCGGGGATCACATTCTGCGATGCGCTCGGACGCATGGGTGAGTTCTTTTCCGCCGAAACTGCGCTGATAACCTGGGGCGACGACGATATGCCGATACTGCGGGACAATATGAAGTATCACGGCATGGACGACAAGACACTCCCGATACACTACAACCTCCAGCGCATCTTCGCATCGCAGACCGAGTCAAAACTGCGTCAGACCGGTCTGAAAAACGCTCTGGAGACACTCGGCATAACCGAGGAGATGAAAGCGCATGATGCGCTGAACGACGCGTATATGACATATCTGATAGCCAGGAAGCTGGATATGACGCTTGGAATAGCGAAGTACGCCGAGTTCTCGGAAGCAACTGCCGCAAAGAAGCCTGCGTGGGAAAGCACGGAACCCGCTTTTCTCGTAAGGCTCCCGTATGCAAAGAATCCTAACGCGTTTGCGGGAGAGTGCCGGAAAATGCATATCTGCTGCCCTGTCTGCGGCAAAGATATCGCGGGAACCGATATCTTCCGCCAGGGTAAGAATGCGTTTGTTGCAGCATCGGGCTGCGAATGCAGAGAACGTCTTTTCCTGCGGTATGAACTCAAAAACGGGCATATTACGGCTGCTGCTTATGAGATGACACAGGAGCTCGAACAGCTTTACTCCGCCCGTGTCCGCAGCAAGGAAAAACGTGAGAAAAGGCGCGAGATATACAGGATCATCGCAAAGACAAGGAAGAGCGAAGAAGCAGATAAATGACTGATATTTACGGAATGACTTACGGGAAGCTTAAAGCAAAGCTCACAGAGATCTGCGAAAAACCGTCAAGAGCTGATATCATCTTCCCCGCAATTTACAGCGATACTCCCCTTTCAATACCGGAGCTTCCGCTGAAAAAAGAGACGACAGAAAAGCTCTCCGGCATTTTTTATACCGGAGAGCTTGAATGTATGAAGGTGCTTACATCGGAAACGGCTGACAAGTACCTTTTTGCGCTGGGCGACGGAAACACTGTCGAATCGGTGCTTATGAAACATGAATTCGGGTATAATGTCTGCGTTTCAACGCAGGTCGGCTGCAATATGGGCTGCGCGTTCTGTATGAGCGGAAAGCTGAAAAAGCGCCGTGATCTTACAGTAAGCGAGATGACGGAACAGCTGCTTGCTATAAGGCGCATCAGCGGAAAAAAGATCACGGGTATCTCAATAATGGGGATAGGCGAACCGCTTGAAAACATTTCAAACGTGCTGGACTTTGTGGATACCGCGATGTATCCGAAAGGTTTCGATATCGGCATAAAGCACATCACTCTGTCAACCTGCGGTTTAGTGCCGAAAATATATGAGCTTGCCGACAGCAGAACACCCGTCAATCTCGCAATAAGCCTTCACGCGCCTTATGATGAGCTGCGCGAAAAGATCATGCCGGTCACGAAGAAATACAGGACAGCGGAAGTGATAGAAGCGGCAAAATACTACTCCGAAAAGAACAACCGCCGCATAACATTCGAGTATGTGATGCTTGACGGTGTGAACGACTCGGACGAATGCGCACAGCAGCTTTCCGGTCTGCTGAAAGGTATGAATGCTTATGTCAACCTTATACGATACAACGATACCGGAAATAAAGCTTTCCGATGCAGCCCGCATGAGCGGATAATGGGGTTCTATGATGTGCTGAAAAAGAACGGCATAGGTGTTACAATGCGCCGTGAGCTTGGTGCTTCGGTAAACGCCGCCTGCGGTCAGCTTTCGGCAAACTGCCAATGAGAAGAATATCCGCGCAAACTCAGCTGACACAATACCGATACTAAATCAGTAACTATCCGTAGACAAAACCAAGTAATTTCGTCACGATTCAGATATGCGCGCAGAGCGCGCTCCATAATTGTGCATTGTGAATTGTGCATTGTGAATTTGTCTATATATGATATACCGAACGCCCGATGCATGATGCACCGGGCGTTTTGCTTTATTCGTAATGCTTGTCCTCGGTAACTACACCGATATTGTACAGTCCGTCTGCGCCGCGGGAAAGCGACTGGTCAGATGATATTCCGAGAACGGGAACGGTGGATATGATGTTAAGACCGCTGTCCGTAAAATACAGCGTCTCGCCGGTTTTCAGGCTGAAATTCGTCTGATGCCGCATAAGCGCCGAAGTCTCCCGGTTATTCTTGCATACAATGACAGCCGCCGATCCGGGAGCTATCTCCATATCCGGTATCTCGTACTTATCAAGCTTGTTCTTATCGTCGGAAAGATGCCAGCCCTTTATATTGACAGGACTGTCAGAAGGATTGTAAACCTCTATCCAATCACCGTCACCTGATGTGTAAAGCTCGCTGACATAAACATTGCCGCCTGTGCCGGTTTTCGCAAGGAAGAGAGATACCTCCGCGATGTTGTTTGTATCGGCATTCGCAGAGCTTATCGTTATTGAATCTCCGTCAAAGCGCACCCCGTTCACTTCCCAGTGATCCACAGCGTAACCGGCATACGGCAGAGCACGGAATGTAACGGAATTTTCGGTGTAGTAGCCTACCGAGAACCCTTCCCCGCTTTTAAGCTTATGGGAGCCTGCCATTACCGCCGTTCCTGTCGGAGCACGGAAGTTTACCCTGTACTTCATTCCGGAATAGCCGAACATATTTATCATGCTCTTGTTCATTATAGACGAGCGGTATTCGGCAAAATCGCGTATCTGCTGACGGCTGTCCGCAAATGACCATTCACTCGCCCATGTGGACTGGTAGCCGTTTTTGAGTGCATACATCTGCTCGCTGTCGCTTTCGGCGATAAGCTTGTCAAGTTTCTCTTTAACATTTTCCGGAGAGAACACGCCCTCCTGGAGTTCGCAGATCGTATTGGCGAATTTCTCACGCATATCGGCACGCTGGAGCAGTCCTCCGAGGATATGGGAAGCGCCTTTCATGTGCTTGCCGGTAATAACCGCACGAAGCGTATCGTCAGCGTATCCCGCACCGTAGAGTCCCCATGCATATTCAGCATCAAACAGCAGGAATCTCCACTTCCCGTCAAGATACTCACTCGTAACTTCTTCGCCGTCGGAGGGATAGTACCGCCATACTTTGAAGTTGTTGCCCGGCCAGTCCTTGTTGTCGATATAGACCTGCATTGCGTAGTAAAGCATAAGATCGTCGATATCCACAAGATCGCAGAACTCGTTGAAATAAAGATCGACTGTAAGGTCCTTTTCCGCCAGCGCAACTACCTTGTTCCAATCGGCTACCGCGTTCTCGTCCTCCGGGTCGTCGCTTTCTACGGAAAGCTCCTCGCTTCCGACAATGCGGAAATTATCCTTGTTCCCGCCGTACATCATTTCGAGATAGTCGTCGGAATAAGCCTCGTGAAGCCACGAGAAGCCATAGTATTCGCCGTTCAGAAAGACTGCCGCGGGGCGCACTGCCTGTGTATCCGGAAATCCGGCTTCCGATGCGAGTGTCATTGTCAGCTCATCGCGCACACCCGCAAATTCACGGTCATTAGCGCCGTTGCGGAGAGTGATGCGGTCATAGCGGGTGATGAAGTTTCCGGAAGAGTCTCTGTCTCCCGGAAAAAACGGGAATTTGAACTTGCCGTTGCCTTCGCTGTAGATGTTTCGTGCGAACAGTCTCCATGACTTCTGCTCCACGGCTCTTGAATAACCACCGACTACTCTTGCCCCGGCAGCCTGTGATATCAGCCTGTCGCCAGTGCTGTCAAATACCTCAACGTACATCGGGCGCTCGCTCTCCCGTCCGCGCATATTGTAGTTTGCGGGAGCCGTCGGAGAGACCTCACCGCCCTTGTATTCGTTCTTCATGTACTCATCGCGGAGATAACCCTCGGTCGCGATACCATAATAGTAATCGTAGAGGTTGTATTCGTCGGAGGAAAGCACGAAAACAAGCGTGTCATCGGTAAACCTTTCCGACACGTTCTTGCCGACGATGTAGCTTCTGACCGCGATTTCCGATCTCTCGTCCCCGCTGAAAGCGATCGCTTTTATCGTTGCGGCTGTCTCACGGTTCTTCGCGGAGATATGGATAGGCTCAGTATATCGCTTTGAATCCGTCGTCGGATCGTTGCCGTCGGTGGTGTAGTAGATCACCGCGTTCTCGTCCGGGCATTTCAGTTCTATGTCTATATCGCTGTCGTGGAATGCCTTAGCCGGAGAAAACGAGACCACATTGTCCGTAACAGCCGTGTCCTCAGCTGTCTGCTGTACTTCCGGCTCAGTCGTATTCACAGTCGTCTCGGTGTAAGATGTCGGGAGCTGTACCTGCATATCGGAATGGCTGCCGAGCATAAATCCAGCGGCTATACCCACTGCCGCTACAATAATTAGCAAGATTATAAGTTTTTTCATAGATCAGTTCTTTTTTTCCTGTATGAATTTACAGTGACAGGTTCTGGTTTTATGTCGGAAAGCTGCTTTTTTTCGGCTGAAACAAGCTCATACCCGCACTTCCGGATAACCCGGTTGCTGCCGATGTTTTCTTTCACAGCTTCAACTATAAGTGTATCGTAACCGGCGGAGAAAAGCTCGTCCGATACGGCATTCAGCGCTTCGGTCATATAGCCGTTTCCCCAGAAGCGCTTACCGGAACAATAGCCTATTACCGGGCAGCCTTCGCGATACCCAACCACGTCTATCATGCCGATAAGCTCACCGGTGCATTTAAGCTCCATACCATACCGGAAACAGTCCGGCTCATCATAATGTCTGAGCCAGCCGTCAAGGATCCGCATTGTCTCGGAAACGTCCTTGTGTGCGTTCCATGTCATATACTTCGGAACTTCCGGGTCACTTGCCCAGCCGTCAAATATGGTCTGTGCATCTCCGGCGGTCAGATAACGCAGGCGCAGACGTTCTGTTTCAAGCTCTCTCATCACGCACCGTCCTGTTCCCCGCCGTTTATCATTTCAAGCAGTTCTTCCTCGGTTATTACTGTGATGCCGAGTTCTTCGGCTTTGGTGAGCTTGCTTCCGGCTGCTTCACCTGCAACGACGTAACTGGTTTTCTTTGATACCGAACCGGCGCATTTTCCTCCGAGATCCTCTATCATTTCCTTTGCCTGTTCACGTTTGAGGGTCGGGAGCGTTCCCGTCAGAACGAACGTGAGACCGGCAAATTTATCACCGCCGCCTGCTTTGTCGTAATCGAATTTCAGCCCGTGACCGCGCAGCTTCTCGATAAGCTCTTTCATCTGCGGATCTGCAAATGCGTCGGCTACTTTTTTTGCGAGCACATCACCGAACTTGTCTATCGTGAGAATTTCCTCGGCGCCGGCGTTCATTACTCCGTCTATCCCGCCGAAACGCTTGCAGAGAAGCTCGGCGGAGCGTCTCCCTATACCGCGTATTCCGAGTGCGAAGATAAGCCTGTCCGGCTGGTTCTGTTTTGAGTTCTCTATCGCTTTAAGCAGATTTCCTGCCGACTTCTCCTTGAAACCGGGCAAGGACAACACGTCCTGCATATTGAGTGCATAAAGATCAGCCGAGGAATGCACAAGTCCGCTCTCACAGAGCTGCTTTACGACTGCTTCACCGAGACCCTCGATGTTCATTGCGTCCCGGGAAGCGAAATGCTCGATACCGCGGAGAAGCTGTGCCGGACAGTTCGGATTAACGCAGCGTACCGCCGCTTCATCTTCACCTTTCTCTGTCGGGTGACCGCAGACCGGACATTTTTCCGGAAGTCTGAACGGAGCGCCGCCGCAGTGCTTTGCGACACGCACGATCTCCGGGATTATCTCACCTGCTTTGCGCACAGCGACCGTATCTCCCACAGCGATCTCAAACTTGTCCATTATATCCTGATTGTGGAGCGACGCACGGGAAACCGTTGTACCGGCAAGCATTACCGGATCGAATATCGCAACAGGCGTAAGCGCGCCTGTTCTGCCGACATTTACTTCGATCTCCCGGAGAACTGTCTCCTTTTCCTCCGGCGGGTACTTGAAAGCGACCGCCCACTTCGGGACTTTCGATGTGGAACCGAGGATATCGCGCTGGGAAAGGTCATTGACTTTAATGACAGCGCCGTCGGTATCGTAAGTATAGCCGTGCTTCTCCTCGCCTATCCCGCGTATGCGCTCAACAGCTTCATCTATCGTTTCGCAGACCGTATGACCTACTGTGCGGAAGCCAAGCGACGAAAGCCAGTCGAGAGAATCGGAATGACGGCTGAACGTTTTGCCTTCGACCTGCTGGATATTGAAAATGAAGATATCGAGGGAGCGTTTCGCTGTTACGGAGCTGTCCTTCTGGCGAAGTGAGCCGGCTGCCGCATTACGGGGATTCTTCGCGGGCTGTTCGCCGTTCTCTTCCTGCTCCGCAACAAGCTTTGCGAAGCTTTCACGAGGCATATACACCTCACCGCGCACTTCAAGGAACGGTATCTTTTCCGGTATGCGCAGAGGTATGCTTTTTATGGTGCGCAGATTCTCTGTTATATCCTCACCGATAAAACCGTCGCCGCGGGTAGAACCGCGGACAAGCACTCCGTTGCGATATTCGAGCGATACGGAAAGCCCGTCTATTTTAGGCTCCACCGAGTATTCCGGCTGAACTTCCTTCCGGACGGTGCTGTCGAAACTGTACAGCTCCTCTTCGCTGAAAACGTCCTGCAATGACCCCATCTGCACTGTATGGGTGACTTTCTCAAAAGTGGAAAGTGCCGCTCCGCCGACACGCCTTGTGGGCGAATATTCGGTCACAAGCTCGGGGTGCTCAGCTTCGATAGCCTTTACCTCGCGCATGAGCGCATCATACTCGTCATCTTCGGCGGTAGGCGCGTCAAGAACATAATAGTTGTAGTTGAGCTTTTCGATTATTCCGTACAGCTCATGGAGTCTTTTTTCAGCATCATTGCCGCTCATTAGCAAAACCGCCTTTCCTGCCGTAACCGATCAGATGTCTATATTCGCAAGTTCGGAAACGTTCCCCTCGTCAAGGATTATGTTTGAATATGAATCGGGGACGCTGCCAACAATCACCGTCTGTGCGATGAGGATATCGTATGTAATTGCAACATCTTCGGAGTATCCCGTCATCATCGGTGAAATTTCAGCGTCCACCTCAAGTATTATACTGTGTATCGTCTGATTTATACCGGAGCTTCTGAAGCTGCTCATCAGCCGGGTTTCGGCTTTGCCTTTCGGCTCCATACGGAATACCAGCTCATCGCCGATCCCGTACAGAAAGCTTATCCCGGTAAGCGTGCCGAGGGATATCCGCACCGTCTCGTCTCCGAGCGCTTCGATGCCCTCGTTCACAGCGTCGTTCAGCAGCGCTTTAAGGCTGTTTATCTTAACGCGGTCTGTATTGAGCGCGGCAATTCGTCCGCTGCTGTCGAATGTGAAGCTGACGATATCCCCCGCCGCTTCCTCACTTCCGAGCCGCTCAAATACCGCGTTGCTGATGATGCGCTCCGCCGCTGTACGGCATTTGTAATCAAGCAGCGTTTTCAGCGTGGGGCGGATAAAAATATCCGTCCCCGCAAGCGCCGCAGCGCACAGAACACCGAGTACAACAAGCAGCGTGCCGAGTCTGCGCAGAAATCTGCGTTTTAATGTCTTTTTTCCGGTACATTCCATTTCGTCACCCTCTGTACTGCAGATCTGATATCTACAGTATATGTTTATTCACAGAGGAATGACATAAGACAAGTTGTTATATCAGTTTTTGAAGAAAGTTCTGAATGCCTTGTACGCCATATAAATGTCGTTCTAGGCTGTTACCTCGAAAGGCGCGTGCATCGAAAGCACCGGAACTCCCACATCTATCGTGTCGATATCAAGGTTCGCAACGTACATTGCAACAGTTCCGCCGCCGCCGAAATCTACCTTGCCCAGCTCGCCGGTCTGCCATATAACGCCGTCCTTGTCGAGCATGCGTCTGACTTCGCTCACAAACTCGGCAGATGCATCGCTCGTGCCGGATTTTCCGCGGGAACCGGTATATTTTGTCACAACAACGCCCCTGCCCGCAAAGGAAGCATTGAGCTTCTCGAACGGATCGGCGAATGTCGGGTCAAATGCGGCATTCACGTCTGCGGACAGGCACTTCGAGTTAGAGAGCAGAGTTCTGCCGTTTACACCGAAGCTCTCGGCGAGATCATACAGGAAATACTTCATATAAGAGGATTTGAGACCTGTGCAGCCCTCGCTGCCGATCTCCTCCTTGTCGGTGAGGACAGTCACAGCCGTTCTGTCGGGAGTACCCTTGACTGCGAGGACAGCGGAAAGTGCGGTATATGCGCATACCCTGTCGTCCTGACCGTAAGCGCCTACCATGCTCCTGTCGAAGCCGACATCTTTCGCCTTGTACGCGGGTACGCACTCAAGCTCGGCGGATATGAAATCGCTCTCGGTGATACCGTACTTTTCGTTGAGTATGCACATCATGCCGAGTTTTACGGCTTCGCTTGCCTTATCGTCACGGAAAGGACGCGAGCCGATGAGGATATTGAGCTCCTCGCCCTTGATAAGCTTGGGCGCAGGGCGCTTGTACTGCTCGTCCGCAAGATGCGGAAGGATATCCGTGATAACGAGAACAGGGTCATTCTCGTCCTCACCGAGCTTTACGTCAACCCTTTCGCCGTCCGCCTTGTAGATCACACCGTGAAGTGCAAGCGGTATCGTCGGCCACTGGTATTTCTTGATGCCGCCGTAATAGTGGGTCTTGAAATAACCGAGCCCTTCGCTCTCATAAAGCGGATTCTGCTTAAGATCGATACGGGGCGAGTCAATGTGCGCGGCAGCTATGTTCACTCCGCCGGATACAGGCTTTTTGCCGATTATCGCAAGAATTACCGCCTTGCCTCTGTTTACGCTGTAAACACGGTCTCCGGGCTTATACGAAGCTCCCTTGTCAAAGGGAACAAATCCAGCTGCTTCCGCAAGTCTTACTGCTTCTGCGCAGGCTTCACGTTCGGTCTTTGCGGTATCGAGAAAGCTCTTGTAGCCCTCACAGAACTTGTCTGCTTTAGCTGTCTCGGCTTCGGACATCTCAAAACCGGTGTTCTTCCGCTTCATGAAAAGCTTTTCTTTGAGTGCGGACGCTTCGCTTGTCTTTTCTTTTTCCTTCTTGGGCATATCGTTACTTCCTTTCTGTTGCATACAGTTCATAGTATGCGTCAAGTGCATTTTTTATTTTACTCACATAATGTGCTGCGTTTTTGCTTGGTATATTGTCAAGGTGAATGCCGTCGGACGATATATCCGGGTCTTTTACCCATTCGCTTACCGTACCGACTCCGGAAAAATACGCTGCGGACGCTGTTTCAGGGCAGCCGAAATACTCGTTCAGGTAGTCGAGCAGATATGCACCGTACCGGATATTCGTCTCGGGATCGAACATATCTTCAAATGTCACATCGTCCCCGTCGCCCAGTCTGAACTTCACCCAGTCAAACGAGTTTTCCATGAGCTGCATAAGTCCGCGGGCTCCGGTGGAAGAAACCGCATTCGGGTCAAATCCGCTCTCCGTCTTTATCGCGGCATAGATCACATACTTATCCATTCCGTATTCTTCCGCGTATTTCTCAACATATTCCGAGTACATCAGCGGGTGTGTCGCACGCTTTATTTCAGTTTCGGCTATACGATATCCGATCACCACGGCTGCTATCGCCGCTGCAGCCAGAACAAGACCGATAAACACTCCGATCGCAGTTTTTTTACTTTTTCTCAAGAAAACTCTCCTTAACAGCCAAAGCTGTCTTTCTCAGCCGTTCCTCAAATCCCGCCGTATCACCGTTGTTTTCTATGCAGTGATCCGAACGGCTCCGGAAGAACCGCGCGTCATGCTGCGAAGCGAGACGCTGTTCAGCCTGTTCACGAGTTATACCGTCGCGCTTCATTATCCGTTCGGCACACCTTTCCCTGTCCGCGGTTACGCTTACTATGACATCACACAGCACATCGGCTCCGCTTTCAAATAAAGTCGGTGCGTCAAGCATTATCATGTTCCCGCCGATCCGCGCTAATTCCCTTATCGCCGCGGTTATGTAAAACGTTATGTAGGGGTATATTATCCTGTCAAGAAGAGCAAGCTTCTCCCTGTCGGAAAAGACTATACTTCCGAGCTTTCTGCGGTCAAGAGCGCCTTCCGGAGTAATTACGCCTTCCGGAAAGTTCCTGTCTATCTCTGCAAGTGCCGGCTTTCCGCAGTCAACAACGCGGCGCGCTACAATATCACAGTCGATAACGCAGAAGCCTTCTTTCCGGAAAATACCGCAGGCGGTGGTTTTCCCTGCTCCGGACATTCCGGTAAGCCCGGTAATATTCACATTATCGCCGCGGTAAAGCAAGGTCAGCGCCCCCTTTTTTCTCCGTATCTATTATTCTGAATGCAGCCGAGCGAAGAAGCCTGTTATATACCGCAAGCCCCATTCCGGCTGTATCCGGCATTCTCACATAAACCTCTGAACAGCCTGCCGCATCGGCTTCACGAAGACTTGAGAACAGGTTTTCCGCCTGCTCTTCAGCAGTCTTTCCATAGGGGAAGGAGATAACGCAGTCAGCCGGATCTTCACTGCCAAAACCGAGAAACCCGGTTTTGTTCACGCTGCGGGAATTCAAGAACGAAGATATGCTGTTATCCGTTCCCTTTACTATATATACCTCCGCATTGGGAGAATAATGCTTGTATTTCATACCGGGCGACAATACTTTCGCTCCTGCATCGAGCTTTTCCAGCACTCCGCTGTCGATCACGACATGACAGTACTCACGCAGCATTTCGGGCGTTACCGCGCCGGGACGAAGTATGCGCACCGTATCACTGTTCTCAAAGCAGACAACCGTGCTCTCAACGCCGTATCTGCACTCGCCTCCGTCGATGATGAGCGGTATCTTCCCGTTCATGTCCTCGTAAACATGCGCCGCCGATGTGGGGCTCGGAAGCCCGGAAGTGTTCGCAGACGGTGCCGCAAGCGGGAATCCGCACTTTTCAATAAGCGCAAGTGTGAACCGGTTACGCGGCATTCTGACTGCCGCAGTATCAAGCCCGCCGCAGGTCTCTGCCGGAACATGCTTTTTCCGCGGAAATATCATGGTAAGCGGTCCGCTCCAGAATGCTTCCGCAAGCGTAAGTGCAAGCGGTTCCACTCTTTCGGCGATATCGTAGAGCATCTCCGTTGAGCTTATGTGCAGTATCAGCGGGTTGTCCTGCGGTCTGCCTTTTGCGCGGAAAACGGATCGCACCGCTTCCACATTGTAAGCGTTCGCCGCAAGACCGTACACGGTCTCTGTCGGTATTGCGACAATTCCGCCGCTTTTAAGCAGTTCTGCCGCTTCATCAAGTATCTCATTGCCCGCTTTGGCGAGCTTTGTTTCAATTCTGTTCATATTTGTATCGTTAATGCACACTTACGCTTTTTCGCTACCGGCAAGCTTTGCAGTCCTGTCGGCTATTGCCAGTGCTTCAAATACCTCGTCGCAGTTGCCGTTCATAAACTGGTCAAGCTTGTAGAGTGTAAGTCCGATCCGGTGGTCAGTGACGCGGCTCTGCGGGAAATTGTAGGTCCTTATACGCTCTGAACGGTCTCCGGTGCCTACCTGGATCCTGCGCTCTTCGGCGATACGGCTTGTCTGCTCATTCAGCTTCGCTTCGTAAAGCTTCGTATAGAGCATCTTCATTGCCTTGTCCTTGTTCTTGTACTGGCTGCGCTCCTCCTGGCATTCGACTATCGTGCCGGTGGGCTTATGGATAATGCGGATCGCGGATTCGGTCTTGTTGATATGCTGACCGCCGGCTCCGCTGGAACGGTAAGTCTGGTATTCAAGATCGGCCGGGTTTATCTCAACGTCCACCGCTTCCATTTCCGGCAGTACTGCCACTGTAACGGTAGAAGTCTGTATCCTGCCCTGCGCCTCGGTCTCCGGTACACGCTGAACGCGGTGTACGCCGCTCTCATATTTGAGCTTGGCATAGGCACCGTCACCCTCGATCGAGAAGCTGATCTCTCTGAACCCGCCGAGCTCCGTGGGGTTGGAATTGACCGTTTCGGTGCGCCACCCCTTTATCTGTGCATACATCGTGTACATTCTGAACAGCGAGTTTGCGAACAGCGCGGCTTCTTCTCCGCCCGCGCCGGCTCTGATCTCAACGATAACGTTCTTTTCGTCGTTCGGATCCTTTGGCAGCAGCATAACCTTAAGCTCATCGGTATATTTCGCAATAAGCTCACGGCTCTCCGCAAGCTGGAGCTGTGCCATTTCTTTGAGCTCCTTGTCCGCACCGCTCTCTTCGAGCATTTCCTTCGCCTCTTCAAAGTCTGCTTCGGCTTTCTTGTATTCGCGGAATTTCTCCACCAGCGGCGACAGGTTCTTATATTCCTTCATCAGCGCGGCGTACTGCCCCTGATCGCTGATAATCTCCGGGTCAGACAGCTTTTCGCTTATTTCATCATATCTCTTTTCGGCTTCACTGAGCTTTCCGGTCATGCGCTCACCTCCTCCTGTATCGGATCACTATTAGATTATACCACAGATCACGGCTTTTTGCAACCGGATATTTCAATATCTGCTGTTCGGATCTGTGCTTTTTCCGCAGTAAGGACACACGCTGATATCGTACAGCTTGAGATGGAGAAGCTGACCGCAGTGCGGACACCGTACCTTTCTTATCATCCAGATAATCGAAAATGCCAGAAACAGTCCGGCAATGCCGTACAGGATAAGACTCACGACTCCTTCAAGGATATTGAAGCACGCAGTGCCTATGCCTACAACGATAAATCCCCCGAACATCGTCGCGTATCCTATCGCTCTTGCAAGTCTCGGATCCATATTATTATTCATCAGAAGACCTCTCCTATCCTCTCAGCAGCAGCCGCAAATACCGGCAGCGGCTCCGCCGCTTCGGCATCGCCGAGCGTATATATCTGCGAAAGCAGCAGTCTTTTAAGCTTCGGCGGCATTTCCTTATGCTCGCTTATCTTTCTCGGGAACATATCCTTTACAATATCTATCTCCCAGAGCGCGTCCTGGACATCATACGCGTCTATCCGAGCCGATGTTCCTATTTCCCAGCCACAGGAACAGAGTGCATTCTCGATCTCGTGCGGATAGAACATCGTCTTTATGTTGAAGTGATCGGAAATATGGTAAGACTCGCATATCGCCTGTATATCGGCAGCCATGAAGTGCTTGTACTGACCGAAGGTAGTCGGACAGGGATCCCATTCCGCTATACAGATACGCGGCGCCCATTTCCGCACCTTGTACAGGATATCCCGCAGTTCTTCCTGCGATGACAGATACCATAGGCAATGTGACAGAACAACATATCCGAAGGAGTTCACATCGAAATCGAACGACGGGCTCAGGATATTAACGCCGAGATCAATGTTGATACGGTCTCCGAAGTGCGAACCCATGAGCCTTTCCCGCGCCATGCCGAGATTTTCCGGCGAACCGTAGTTCTCGTTTGCGAGATCGACCGCGTAAACAAACCCGTTTTCGCCTACGGTATAAGCAAGCGCGGCGGTAGTTTCGCCCTGTCCGCAGCCTATCTCAAGCACCTTGCTCCCGAAATATATCTTCCAGAGATCCACGAGACGGAGCCGGTGTTCTATGCGCTTCTGCGTTATATCGCCGGAGAAGCCGGAAAGGTGCATTATTTCTTTTGTGCGTTCCTCGACAGTTTTCTGCATCACAAACCCTCTAAAAACAAACTGCCCTCTGAAAACCAGAGGGCTTACGCTGTCAGTCTGACATATTACGGTGTCTTGCCGGGATACTGTGCGCCATTACTGAGCGCGCTGTACCTTACCCGAACGCAGGCATCTTGTGCAGGCATATACTCTGCACGGCGTTCCGTCAACAATAGCCTTTACCTTCTGAACATTGGGCTTAAAGGTTCTGTTTGTACGTCTGTGTGAATGGGAAACGTTGATACCGAAAGTGACACCCTTGCCGCAGATCTCGCATTTTGCCATGGGTTAAGCACCTCCTCTTATAACTTCTGAATTTTCAAATGTACCGTTATTCACGTCATTTTTACATTAAGTGTATGTATTATAACACATTCATTGACATTTGTCAAGTGCTTTTTTGCGAATTTTATTCTTTGTTTTACCACATAATATGAAAAAAAGCTTGCAAATTATCACAATATATAGTATAATAAAGATATATTGCTGCAATTACAGAACAAGAGAATTGAGGTTTCCTATGTTAAACGCAATCCGGTCAGGAAGTATGATAGAGATTATACTTACTGCCTTCTCACTGCTCGTGATGCTGTTTGTCGTGTTTCCGGTGCATGAATGCTCCCACGCTCTCGCGGCAAAGCTTCTCGGAGACGATACAGCTGAAAGACAGGGCAGGATCACCCTTAACCCTTTCGCTCACCTTGACCTTATGGGTACTATCGGTATCCTCGCTTTCGGTATAGGCTGGGCAAAGCCCGTTCCGGTCAATCCCGCAAGATGCCGCAAAGTCAGCCAGAAAGCCGCTATGGCGATAACCGCTGCCGCGGGTCCTATGGCGAACTTTGTATCTTCGCTGATATTCATGATCATAATGAAGGTGCTGATAGTAAGCTATTCCGGCAGCGACAGCGCACCCGACGCTCTCTACTACATCATAATGGCGCTCCGCATAATAATCGACATCGACCTTTTCAACGGTGTGTTCAACCTGCTCCCCGTCCCTCCGTTCGACGGTTCGAGAGTATTCTTTGCATTCCTGCCTAACAAATATTACTTTGCGATAATGAAATATGAGCAGTATATAATGATCGCCCTGCTTCTGCTCATGTGGACGGGCATACTCTCCATACCCTTCTCATTCCTCTCAAACGCGCTGTACAGCCTGTTCGATCTTATAACGAAATTCATCTGCTGATATGGAAGAGCTTAATTTCAGACTTGAGATATTTGAGGGACCCCTTGACCTTATGCTGAACCTCATTTCAAAGCATAAGCTCAATATCCGCGATATCGAGATATCGACCCTTCTCGATCAGTTTCTCGATTACCTCGATAAAATGCAGGAAGCCGACATCGACGTTGCGGGCGAGTTTGTCGAGATGGCGGCACACCTTATTTATATAAAGACAGCCGAACTGCTCCCGAAGCACGAAGTCGAAGCACTCAAAAAGGAGCTTTCCGGCAGACTTATAGAATACGCTATGTGCAAAGCCGCTGCAGAGCGCCTGAGACGGCATTACTGCGGAGATACCGTGTTCGTCCGCGCACCGCTGGAACTGCCGGTGGACAACACTTACAAGCTGCGCCATGACAGGTATGAGCTGCTCGAAAACTATACCGCAGTAAGCACAAAGAGCGAAAAGCTCAAAAAGGACGCTAAACAGGTGTTCCAGCCCATCGTTGCACAGACGTATGTGAGCGTGTTCTCAAAGCTGATATTCGTTCTGCGCAATCTGCGCAGCGGAAAGGATATCGAAGTCCGCTCGCTGTACAAGGGACAGACCCGCTCGGCACAGGTCGCGGTGTTCCTCGCGCTCCTTGAGCTTTCAAAGCGCGGAAGAGTGGAGTTCTCCGACGACGGTGAGCATATCACAATGACACGGGGCGGAAAAGAAGAAGAAACTATTACCGAAAACACGGAGGTGACCGGAGAATGACAGTCACGGAAGGCGTTGCGGCAGTCGAAGCGATAATGTTCGCTTACGGCGAGCCGATAACCATAGAAAAACTATCGGAGGCTTCGGGCATCGACGAAGAGACTGCCGTAAAGCTCGTCGATACGCTTGAAAGGCAGTACAATGTCCGTGAGAGCGGGCTGAGGATACTTCGCGTGAACGGAGCATTCCAGATAGCGGCACGTCCGGAGTTCGCGGACGGCATCAAGAAGGCTCTTGAGACAAGAAAACAGCAGCCATTGTCACAGGCGGCTATGGAAACTCTCGCGATAGTAGCGTACAATCAGCCGGTAACAAACGGCTTCGTTGAACAGGTACGCGGCATAGACAGCAGCAGCGTTGTGCGAAGTCTCGTTGAGCGTGGTCTGCTTGAAGAAGCAGGAAGACTCGATCTTCCCGGAAGACCTATTTCCTACCGGACAACAGACAACTTCCTGCGCTGCTTCGGACTGAGCCGGATCGAAGATCTCCCTCCCCTGCCCGACCGCGAAGGTCAGCTTGACTTCGACGAGCTGGAGGAAATGGAGCGGGAGAAGGAGCTCGAATATCCCGCAAGCACACAGGACGCGGGACTTGATGAAGAAGATGTTGTTTTTGCGGACGAAGATGAAAGCGCAGAGAACGACGAATAAAACCAATACCGAAAGGCTGGGAATATGACAGGCTGGATCATTTTCGGAAGCATCCTGCTTGTCCTGATACTTGCTCTCGTGCAGTCCGTCACGATCACAGCGATATACGACAAGAACCCGGAAGTGCGGATAAAGATACTCTGCTTCACGATCGTTAAAGTGCCGGAGGACGAGAAAGCCAAGAGAAAAAAGGCTGAAAAAGCCCGGAAGAAAGCCGAAAAAGCGGCAAAGAAAAACGGCATCACAGAAGTCAGACCTACAGAAACCACGGAAAGCGCGGCCGGATCTGCCGGAACAGCTGATACTGCGGAAAACGCTCCGGCAGAACCGGATAAAAATGAACGGAAAAAAGCCGGGCATGCCGGAAAACCTCCGAAGCAGAAAATGAAGCTCCCGGATATCAGCCTCGATATGATAAAGGATTATATCGAAAGCGCTTCTCCGCCTGTAAAAAGGCTCTTCAAGAAGATCAGGATAAGAGATGTGTATATCGACTGGGTAGTCGGAAGCGGCGACGCGGCAGTCACCGCCCTCAAATACGGGGGTGTGTGCGCTGCGCTCTACCCCGCGTTCGAGTGGATAGATACCTATCTCGACGCAAAGATCAAAGAGATCAATATAGAAGCGGATTTCGATGCCGAAAAAGACGATATCTTCGCTTATATCACTCTGAAACTGCGGATATCCACCGCCCTCGGCTGTGTGATATGGCTCGCGTTCAGAGTTCTGAAAACATATCTTAAATACAATCCCGCAGCAGGAAAGAAACCAAAAGCAAGACCCGCAAGGGTCAAAGCAAGATGAAAGGACGAATATTATGGCACAGCATCTCGAAGGACTTATGAGCACATCAATGGAGAAGATCAGAGATCTCGTTGATGTAAACACCATTATCGGAAACCCGATAAGCTCCCCCGACGGAACAACTATCATACCTATATCAAAGGTATCGTTCGGATTCGTTTCCGGCGGTTCCGATATCCCCGCAAAGGTAGAAAAGGAAGTTTTCGCGGGCGGTTCCGGCGCAGGTATCACGATCAAGCCCCAGGCATTCATAGTTATATCCAAGGACGGCAACGCGAAGATCCTCGAACTCGGCGGAAAGTCCAGCCCGATCGACGGTCTTATCGACAATGCCCCCGAGCTTCTCAATAAAGTCAAGGAGCTGTTCGGCAAGAAGAAAGACGGCGAAGAAGCCGGCGGAGACGAAAGCTCCGAGGACGCAGAAGAGGAATAATGTTCCCGTAATGCACGTTCTGCCCGTATATTCCGCATTTTACCGCGCAGAATAGTAACGAGGTGAACGTGTAATGAAAAAACTTCCCGCTTTTCTTTCCGTGCTGACTGCATTCACAATGCTGACCGCAAATGCCGGAGCCCTGCCTGCCGATGACGGACCGGTTCTTTCGGCAGAATGCGCGGTGGTGATAAACGCAGATACAAACGGTATCATCTACGGCAAAAATGAGCAGAAACAGCACGCAATGGCAAGTACGACCAAGATAATGACCGCGCTGATAACGCTCGAATCCGGCGATCTCGACAGACCTTTTACAGTTGACAGTATGGCTGTGCGCGTAGAAGGCACTTCTATGGGACTCAGAGAGGGAGATACCGTGACACGGCGCGCGCTGTGCTGCGGAATGCTGCTCCCGTCCGGCAACGACGCGGCAAATGCCGCAGCCGTCAATATCGCAGGAAGCCTGTCCGCTTTCGCAGAACTTATGAACAGGCGCGCCGCACAGATAGGTATGACCGGCACACATTTCGTGACTCCCTCCGGACTCGATGCAGACGGGCATTATACCACAGCTTATGATATGGCACTGCTCACTTCCGAAGCCCTCAGGAACAAGGATTTCCGTGAGATCTGCGGGCTTAAATCCGCAAAGGTGGAGTTCGGTTCTCCGGCAGCAGCACATACCCTTCGCAACTCGAACAAGATGCTGTCCATGTATGACGGCTGTATCGGCGTCAAGACAGGCTTTACCGATAATGCGGGAAGATGCCTTGTGACTGCGGCAGAGAGAAACGGCTGCACTGTGATCGCCGTTACCCTGCACGCTCCGGACGACTGGAACGATCACAAAGAACTGCTGGATCTCGGCTTCTCACGCGTAAAGCCGTTTACTGTGCAGACCGAAGCATTCGCCGTGGAAACGGCAGGAGGTACTTCCGATACGGTCCCGGTTTCAGCCGGCGAAAACCCGGTACTCGGAATTACAGCCGATGAAGCAGACCGCCTGACTGTATCATACAATATGCCCGCTTTCGTGTATGCGGAGGTATGCAAGGGCGATACAATAGGATACGCGGACGTAAAGCTCGGAGATTCCCTGCTGAAACGTGTTCCTCTTCGCGCAGATGAAGATGTGGAACGCGCAGAACCGGTCTCCGGTGAGTTTGAAAGACTTATACGAAAGATCACGGGCGCTCTGATCATCGGACAGTAACAGGCGCACGAAGAACGGATATACTATGGAAAAAATAAGAATACAGAAAATTATTGCAGACAGCGGGTACTGCTCCCGCAGAAAAGCCGAACAGCTCATAGCAGAGGGTGAAGTAAAAGTGAACGGTCACCCCGCCGCTCTCGGTGACAAGGCAGATCCTAAAAACGATCTGATAACTGTCAGCGGCGAAAAGATAAAGGCAGAGGGAGTTCCTCTGCGCTACATAAAACTCTATAAACCCCGCGGCTATGTGACCACTATGTCCGATGATCTCGGCAGAAAATCCGTCACTCAGCTGCTCGGAGATATACCCGAAAGAGTGTACCCTATCGGAAGACTCGATAAGGATTCCGAAGGTCTCCTCCTCCTCACAAACGACGGCGCTTTCGCAAATGATATCATGCACCCGAGAAAGCATATCTCCAAAACTTACCGCGTTACCGTCGCGGAAAAAGTTACCGAGGATATCATAGATACCCTTATGAACGGCGTAGATATCGGCGAAAACACGATCACTGCCCCCTGCACCGTTACTGTGGTCACGGAAGAACCGGAACGCACCGTTCTCGAATTCACCATTTTCGAGGGGAAAAACCGCCAGATCCGCCGTATGTGTGAGGCTGTTTCACTTACCGTCAAACGCCTGCGCCGTACCAATGTCGGCGGCGTTAAACTCGGTATGCTCTCCCCCGGCGATCATGCCGATCTCACTAAACAGGAAATGCAGGTGCTCCGTAATGCTATGGGCGCCGCACAGACTAAGGATAATGCAGCTTCTCCAAAACCGAAACGCAGATTCAATAACGGAGGTAAACACAGATGATCACTATTCTCAGAAATCCCGAGATCGCTGATAAGCTCGTGTTCGATATGAAAGAGGACGGTACCCGTATCGGAGGTATCATCGCTCAGCTTTCCCCGGACGGCGATGTCGTGATCTCACACCTTGAAAGCGAAAAGGAACTCTATTACGACGGGCTTTGCCGTACTGTCCTCGCTTATGCCAATATCCGCGGGATAGATAAGGCTGTCTTCGATATAGATGACGAAAGACAGCTTTACAGGCTCAGAGGCTTCGGTTTCATTACCGATGACAGCAAAGTTCTTGAAAGTATCAGCGAATTCTTCGCTAAAGACTGCGGCAGCCAGAATACATAATCCGGCTGCCCGCAAATGTTTTTCCCTGTTCTTATACTTTTTTTGAAAAAGGTATTGACATTTTTATAACGTTGTGCTATAATAATATAGCGTTATGGAAATAGATAATATCGCGGAGTGGAGCAGGTGGTAGCTCGTCGGGCTCA
>JAFVBZ010000218.1 GCA_017479645.1 Ruminiclostridium sp.
CCGGGCGTACAAAAAAAATAAGGATCTGACGCCATTCATCATAATCGAGGAACGAGCGGGACTTCTTGAAAGGCCGGAGTTCCTTGCCGGCAGAAGAATTGATAATGCCGGTATCAACGAAGAAAGATAAAGGTTCAAAATGCCCGGAAACGGCGCTTTGATAAATAATTTTATTACAGGAAAGGTGAAAAAATGTCAACAATTAAAAAATATGCCGCAGCTATCGTCACTCTTGCACTTGCGGTAACTTCCGCGGCTTCCTGCGGGGGAAACACACAATCTGCAGCTTCAGCAGCAGATACGACTGCATCTGTGGCAGCTGCGGAAAATGCAGAGACAGAAAAAGCTGATGAGACAGAAACACAGGCAGCAGAAACAAGCACAACAGAAGCAGAACCGGAAGCTGCTTCCGGTTCAGGTGAGGCTTCCTATACACCTGATGCTTCAAATGTAAAACTTATCGGAAGAACACTTTCAAATGACGGAGTGCTCTGGCTCGCACAGTCAGCAAGCGGCATCGAGTTCACATTCAAGGGAACTCATGCTTCCATTGATGTCAAGGGAGACAGCACGGCATTCGGTTCAGCTGATTCCCAGGCAAGATTTGCAGTATATGTAAACGGCGAGAGAAAGCTTGATGAAATGGTGGACAACTTTGAGAAAAGCTATGAGATATTCTCTTCCGACAGTCCGGAAGAAGTTACGGTGAGCGTAATAAAGCTCTCCGAGTCCGCTAACTCCACATTCGGTATCAGCAGCATCAACGTTACTTCCGAGAACGGCATCTCCCCCACTCCCGCAAAGGATCTTAAGATCGAGTTTATCGGAGATTCGATCACCTGCGGATACGGCGTTGATGATGAGGACAGAGATCATCACTTCTCCACAAAGACCGAGGACGCTACTAAGACTTATGCATACAAGACTGCCGCTGCGCTTGACGCGGATTACAGCTTCGTATCCTACAGCGGTCACGGAATTGTTTCCGGCTATTCCTCGAACGGAGAAAAAGTTGCCGAGCAGATCGTTCCCCCGGTATATGAACAGTTCGCAAAGACATACGGTTCGAGCGCAGGACTCTTCGATGAGACCACACCCTGGGATTTCAGCGCGTTCGTTCCCGATTACATAGTAATCAACCTCGGAACCAACGATATCTCTTATGTTACCGATAAGGAAAGACGCGAGGAGTTCATCTCCGGCTACGCTGATTTCATCAAGCAGGTCAGAAACTGCAATCCCGATTCCCATATCGTATGCGCACTCGGAACAATGGGCGCAAGCCTCAACTCTTCCGTAAAGAAGGCAGTTGAGAGATATACCGAGGAATCCGGCGATACAAACGTAACTTACCTTGCATTTGCACAGCAGAGCGATAAGGACGGACTTGCAGCAGACTGGCATCCTACCGAAAAGACCCATGAAAAGGCAGCAGAGAGACTTGTTGAACACATAAACAGCCTTATTAACGGCGAATCTACAGCCGATGCAGCTTAATTTAGCCAAATATTAACGAATTACCCGTTTAAGATCAGTCTTAAGCGGGTAATTTCTTTTTTGCATATAAACGTTCCTTTTTTCATAATATTGACAGAAAGATATTTTTCTGAAAAGAAAGGAACGGTACAAATATGAACAAATACTTGCCGGAAGGTGAGCTGGAAAACTGCCCTTCCGATATTTCCGGGGCACAGGATTATATAAAAAACGGAACGATAGCAGAAGCTATGTGCGTTTTATGTACAGGTGAACATGATCTTATCGTTGATCTTGGATTCATAAAAGGAAAGATACGCAGAAATGACGGCGCTGTCGGAATAGACGACGGCACTACAAGGGACATTGCGCTTATATCAAGGGTAAACAAGCCTGTATCGTTCCGGATACTCGGTTTTGAAAAAGATAACAGCGGTGAGACTTATGCTGTCCTTTCCCGGAAACTTGCACAGGAAGAATGTATTCAAAACTACATTTCACGGCTGAAATGCGGTGATATCATCGACGCAAAAGTGACTCACATGGAGCAGTTCGGCGCATTCGTAGATATAGGCTGCGGAATTCCCTCACTTATACCGATAGATCTGATATCCGTTTCCCGCATATCACATCCCGATGACCGTTTCGTTATCGGACAGAATATTAAGGCAGTCGTAAAAAGCATAGATGACGGCAAGATCACGCTCTCACACAAGGAACTGCTCGGCACATGGCAGGAAAACGCCGATAAGTTCGGCATAGGCGAGACTGTGACCGGGATTGTGCGCTCTATCGAAAGCTACGGTATCTTTGTTGAGCTGAAACCCAATCTTGCCGGTCTTGCAGAACTGAAACCGGACATAGAAGTTGGAAGCAAGGTCAGTGTTTATATAAAGGCGATAATTCCGCAGAAAATGAAGATAAAGCTTATAATCGTCGATTCTTTCGGAAACGATAAAAAAGAAAAGCCGTCCGACATTGAATACTACATAACGTCGGGCAGCCTTAAACGCTGGAAATACTCCGCTGACGGAGCGGATAAAACTATAGTGACAGATTTTGGCTGTCAGTGACCTTTTATCTTTTTGCGATATTCGAATGCAGCCTGTTCAAACTTGTTATCACCGAATTTATAATAGACTCTGTCCTTGATCTCGTCAGGCAGGTACTGCTGTTCAACATAGTGATTGGGATAATCATGAGGGTACAGATAATTCTGTCCCTTTACTGCCGCGCCTTCACCGTCACAGTGGACATTCTGGAGATGCCGCGGAAAATCACCGGTATTTCCCTGCTCCACGTCCTGTATAGCCGCATTTATCGCCATATAAGCACTGTTGGATTTCGGCGCTGTCGCAAGAAGCACTACTGCATCGGCAAGCGGTATCCTTGCTTCCGGAAATCCGAGCTGGAGCGCGCTATCAACACAGGCTTTGACTATCGGTATAGCCGACGGATATGCAAGCCCCACATCCTCGCATGCAATAACAAGCAGGCGTCTGCATATAGAAGCCATATCGTCCGCGGCTATCAGCCTTGCAAGATAATGCAGCGCGGCATTCTCATCGGAACCGCGTATAGATTTCTGAAAAGCGGAAAGAATGTCGTAATGCTGATCTCCGGCACGGTCATATTTCATAGCACTCTTCTGTGTAAGCTGCTTTGCAAGGTCTAAATCTATCCTGCCGCTGTTTGCGGCGAGCAGACACAGCTCAACAGTATTTATACCTTTCCGGACATCTCCTCCGCAGCCGGCAGCAATATACTCAAAAGCTTCGTCAGAAAACGTATAGTCAAGTCCGTTCTGTTCACATGCAATCTCAAAAGCCCGTCTCAGTGCGGGAAGTATCTCTTCCCTGCCCACCGGCTTGAACTCGAATACAGTAGAACGTGAAAGAATAGCATTATAAACATAGAAATACGGATTTTCCGTAGTAGAAGCGATAAGTGTTATATCGCCGTTCTCAATGTATTCAAGAAGGCTCTGCTGCTGTTTCTTGTTGAGGTACTGGATCTCATCGAGATACAGCAGTATTCCTTTTTCCTTCCCGAAACCGAACGTACCCCGCGCGGAAATGATATCCTTGATATCGGCAGTTGAACATGAAGTTCCGTTGAGCTTATACAGCTGCATATCCGTGGATTCAGCGATTATATTGGCAACTGTGGTCTTTCCGATACCCGATGAGCCGTAAAAGATCATGTTGGGTATCTGTCCGCGCTCAATTATATTGCGAAGCGGCTTTCCCTCGCCGAGAATGTGCTTCTGACCTACTACCTCATCAAGTGTCTTTGGTCTGATACTGTCTGCTAATGGCATATCTTTCTCCCGAAAAATCAGCAATGCCGCACGTTTTGTTGTGCGGCATTTTACTGTCAGATATTGTCTCCGCCCTTTACGTTATACTTCTGGAGCAGATTCTTGATCTTGCTGTGAGGATCAATGATCTTGCTGATAGATACGTCGTGATTGAGCGCTGTAATGAAGTACGCGATGTACTTTGAAACGTCAACTTCGTGGAACCAGTCTCTTGCAAGAAGTTCCGGAGTGCGGTATGTAAGATTCGTTCCGAGAACATGATCTATAATACCATCTTTTACTGCCTTATCAAACTTATCAAGTCCGTTCGTATAGATCGGATATGTAGCATAGCAGATTATTCTGTTGGCATTTCTCTTTTTCAACTCTCCGGCAACATCAAGCATAGATTCACCGGAAGAAATGATATCGTCGGCAATGAATATATCCTTGCCTTCAACCGAATCACCGAGGTATTCGTGAGCAACGATCGGGTTTCTGCCGTTTACCACTCTCGAATAATCGCGACGCTTGTAGAACATACCGAGCTGTACTCCGAGAACGGAAGCATAGTACATATTACGGTGCATTGCTCCTTCGTCCGGGCTTACGACTGCGAATTTTTCGGGTGTGATGTTGAGGTTGTCAACCGATCTGAACAGTGTTTTGAGGACCTGGTATGTAGGCATTACGTTATCAAAGCCGATAAGCGGGATAGCGTTGCAAACTCTCGCATCGTGAGCGTCAATGCAGATGATATTCTCTACCGACATAGCAGCGAGCTCCTGGAGAGCAACTGCGCAGTCGAGAGACTCACGGTAATTTCTTCTGTGCTGTCTTCCACCGTAAAGAAGCGGCATAATAACATTTATACGGTGAGCCTTACCGCTCATAGCCTGGATCAGTCTCTTGAGATCCTGGAAATGATCGTCCGGCGACATCGCATTCTGTCTGCCGAAAAGCTCGTAGGTGCAGCTGTAATTTCCGGTATCAACTACGATATAGATATCATCGCCGCGGATAGACTCTTTTATAAGAGCCTTTGCGTCTCCGGAAGAGAAACGCGGGCAGGTAGTCTCGATGAGATAGGAATCAACATTGATACCGCTGTCCTGAGCCCACTGAACAAGATAGTCATTTATCTTGTGTCCGAGCTCTTTGGCTCCGTCCATTGCAATTATACCGATAGGTGCTACCGAATCCTGAGTATTGAGTACGATCTGACTGGGTGTTGTAGTCATAAAGTTTTCTCCATTCCGTTACATTTCATTTATCATTCATAAAGGGGATATTTCTTGCAGATCGCAGTAACCTTTTCTCTGATCTTTTCCTTGGAATTGTCAAAATCCTTGGCTGTAAGGTAGATGCACTCAGCGATCTCTCTCATATCGTCTTCCTTGAGTCCGCGTGTGGTAACAGCAGGTGTACCGATACGAACACCGCTTGTGAATGCAGGCTTCTGAGGATCGTTGGGGATAGCGTTCTTGTTTACTGTGATATATACTTCGTCAAGCTTTGTTTCCAGCTCTTTACCTGTGATATTGAACGGTCTGAGATCAACGAGCATAAGGTGGTTGTCCGTACCGCCGGAAACAAGATCAAATCCCTTTTCGAGAAGAGAATCTGCAAGAACAGCAGCGTTCTTTACGATCTGCTTTCCGTACTCCTTGAACTCAGGCTTGAGAGCCTCACCGAAGCATACAGCTTTTGCTGCGATCACATGCATGAGCGGACCGCCCTGTGTTCCGGGGAATATAGCCTTGTTTATCTTCTTTGCAAGCTCCTCGTCATTAGTGAGGATCATACCGCCTCTCGGACCGCGAAGAGTCTTGTGGGTTGTTGTAGTAACGATATCTGCGTAAGGAACAGGAGACTGGTGCTGACCCGCTGCAACGAGACCTGCGATATGAGCCATATCAACCATAAAGTAAGCTCCTACGCTCTTTGCAATAGCGGAAAGTCTCTCAAAATCTATCTTTCTCGGATAAGCACTTGCACCTGCAACGATAAGCTTCGGCTTGTTCTCGTTTGCAAGTCTTTCAACTTCGTCATAATCGAGCATTCCTGTCTCATCGTTCAGACCGTAAGGAACGAAATTTTAGTACTTACCGGATATATTAACAGGAGATCCGTGTGTAAGATGACCGACGTGTGCAAGGCTCATACCGAGAACGGTATCACCGGGCTGGAGAAGAGCGAAATAAACCGCGGTATTAGCCTGTGCGCCGGAATGAGGCTGAACATTGGCGAAATTAGCTCCGAAAAGCTTCTTTGCGCGCTCAATTGCGATTGTCTCAACGACATCAACATATTCGCAGCCGCCATAGTAACGCTTTCCGGGATACCCTTCGGCGTACTTGTTGGTAAGTACGCTTCCCATTGCTGCCATAACAGCAGGAGAAACGATGTTTTCGCTTGCGATGAGTTCGAGGTTACGTTTCTGGCGCTTAAGCTCGTCAGCCATAGCATCGGCTAACTCTTTGTCGGTATTGGCAATGAAGCCGACCGAGTCGATCAGGTCATTATACATAGAAAATCCCCACTTTCTGAAAATCTGTACGAAAAACGAAGCCGTACAAGAATATTATAGCGAAAATTGCCATAAAATGCAATTGCTATTTTAACAAAAAATCACAAAAAATAGTATGTTTTAATGTCACTATAACCATACCGTCATATTGCGGAAGGATCAGCCCGTCCGTCACGAATGAAAGGTCTGCCGCCGAAACCGATGCAGTTTCTGCCGCTCTTTTTGGCAATGATGAGCTGGTTGTCCGCTTCATTGAGAAGATCGGAGTATGTGTTCTTGCTTTTAAGCTCCGCATCTCCGGAAACGCCTATGGAAACTGTTACAATACCCTTGCCGAAAGGCTGAGCCATAGTCTCGATGCTCTGTCGTACCTGTTCGGCGATCTTTACTGCCTCAACAGCGTTCATATTTTCCAGAACAAGAACAAACTTATCCCCGCCGAATCTTGATATAAGCTCGGTATAGGGCTTGGCAACTATCTTTATGCAGTTGCAGAGCTTATACAGGCAGTCATCGCTCTTGTCGTAGCCGTAAAGATGATTGTATGCACGGAAGTTGTCTATATCTATAAGCACAACACATATTTTTTCTTTCTGACCGCTTGAGGACAGCTCGGTAAACTTTGCCGAAAGACCTGCTTTATTGAGCAGCCCGGTAAGCGTATCCTGGCAGGATATCTGTGTACAGCGCTCCTCAGTGAGATCAAGCTGCCTTTCGGTGAGCCATATACTCGAATAATAGGCTCTGACAGCAGCGGCAATCCATACATAAGCAACTGCCAGGGCAACAGCACCTATGTAGTACATCACGCCCATACCGTTTCCAATACCGTAACTTACAAGGTATATGAGTGTGACAGCAGCAAAGAATGCGCTTTCGTACAACTTTACGACAGGAACGGATATGAAAGCGGCAATGAATATAAGGAAGGAATACGGGATTTTTCCTTCAAGCTGTTCGGATACCGATATAATGATCTCACATATAGCGAACATTATCCAGTAAACATTGATAAACAGCTTCATCAGCCTTGTATCCGTTGTGTTGTCAAGTATTGTCTTTGCACAGAGCCAGCAAAGTATCGCCGAACCTATCACCAGTATTACAGCACCTGTGACGCCGATCACCTGATGACCGCCCAATAAGATCTCCAGGAGACCGAGAATAAACGTTACAACCGAGAATATCACTATTCTTCCGCCGTTTTTAAGCTCAAGATGCTCTATGAGCAGACGGTAGCCGTGACGGTCTGAATTCTCTGCATCGTGTTCCTGTCTTGCAGTAATAACCGATTTCAGATTGTCGAATTTTTCACTGAAAAATGACGAAAACTTATTCATTTTTTCCGTTCCCTTCTTTTATGCTTCCTTTTTCTCACATTCCGCTGCTGTCATTTTGCGGATATCCGCGATACACTTTACCGGACATACTTCCGCACAAGTGCCGCAGCTCGTACACTTCTTCATATCGATCTCCGCGTGATTGTCGGTAAGTATAATCGCTTCCGACGGACACTTCTTCCTGCACATCCCGCATGCTATACAGCCGTTTTTGCAGACAGCGCGCGTTTCCTTGCCGGCAGCGTCGGAATTGCATCTTACCGCATATCTCCGGCTTTCGGGTATAAGCACTATCAGCTTGTTCGGACAGGCTTTTACACACTTACCGCAGCCGATGCACTCTGTCGGATCAACTACCGCAATACCGTCTCTGATAGATATACAGCCCTTATCGCATGCCCTTATGCAGTCTCCCATACCGTGACAGCCGGAGCGGCACTCACCCTTGCCGTTATAGAACCGTTCTATTGCCGTACAGCTCGGAGTCCCGATATAAGTGAATTTGTCCTTTGTCGCGCCGCAGTTTCCGTTACAGCGTATAAAAGCTTTTACCGGTTCAACATTTCCGACTTCAATACCCAATATCTGCCCGATCTTCCCGGCTGTTTCCGCACCTCCCGGCCGGCACAGATCCGGGGGCGCTTCACCCGATGCGACTGCCGCCGCGTATCCGTCGCAGCCGGAATATCCGCATCCTCCGCAGTTTGCGCCCGGCAGAGCTTCCGATATCCTGCTTACCGTTTCATCTGTCTTTACATAAAAGACCTTTGACGCAACAGTCAGCAATATACCGATAACGGCGCCTATCCCAAGAAAAAACAGGATCGGCAAAACATACTGTTCCATATTTATCCTCCGAAGATCCCGTCAACAATACCGCTGAATCCGACAAAGGACAGCGATGTCACCGAAGCGGCTATAAGCGTTATCGGCGTACCTTCCAGCGCTTTCGGTACATTGCATCGGCTTATCCGCTCCCTTACTCCGGAGAAGATCACCATAACAAGCAGGAATCCGATACCTCCCGCAAGAGCATTCACGATAGATTCAACAAAGCCGAACTCGTTGTCAATATTGAGTATCGTCACGCCAAGCACTGCACAGTTCGTTGTTATAAGCGGAAGATAGACTCCCAGCGATTTATAAAGCGACGGGACATACTTTTTCAGTATCATCTCAACAGTCTGTACGAATGCAGCAATTATCAGAATAAAGCATACCGTTTTTAAGTATTCTATTCCGAGCGGTTCAAGAACATAGTGATAAATCGGATATGTAACAGCACTTGAGCCTGTCATTACAAGCGTTACCGCGATACCCATGCCGACTGCACCGTCTGTTGTCTTTGATACTCCGAGGAACGGACAGATGCCGTAGAATTTATTGAGAATAAAGTTTTCGGTCAGGATCCCCGTAAAAAGGATAACCATCAGGTTTCGCGCAAGTTCCATCAGGCACACTCCTTCTTTTCGGTATTCTTGCATACCTCACGGGACGGGCAGGAATCACAGCTTATCTTCCTCGGCTTCTTCTTTGTGATAACACCGAGAACTGCGATAACACAGCCCAGCGTGAAGAATCCGCCTGCGGGAAGAATAAAAATCGTCATGGGCTGGACAAAATCCGGCGCTATCTGAAACCCAAAGATCTTCCCTGTTCCGAGAAGTTCGCGTATCGCACCTACCACTATCAGCGACATGGTAAATCCGAGTCCCATTCCGAGACCGTCAAGAACGGAAGGAAGAACCTTGTTCTTGCTTGCGAACATCTCCGCTCTCCCGAGTATTATGCAGTTGACCGTGATAAGGCTTAAGAATACGCCGAGAGCTTCGGCAAGATCGGGCAGGAACGAGTCCAGCATAATGCTCACAAATGTCACGAATCCGGCGATTATAACTATGTAGCAAGGCAGACGCACCGTATCCGGTATCACTTTTTTAAGAAGAGAAATGACAAGATTCGAGCAGACGAGGACGAAAGTAGTCGCAAGCCCCATTCCAAGCCCGTTCTGTGCCATAGTTGTGACTGCAAGAGTCGGACACATTCCGAGAAGCATGACAAGGTTCGGGTTCTCTTTAAGAAGACCTTTCGTGAACTCCTTCATATAACTCATCTGCTCACCCCCATTTCCGAATATACTCTTATTGCCGTGTTTACTGCGGAAGCAACGCCTTTTGACGAGTATGTCGCTCCGGTAACAGCTTCAACTTCATTAGTTTCGGAAGGCGTTTTCTTTACGATAACCGCATCTGTCGAAAGACCGCCGAACAGCGAAAGAAATCCCGGATCGTTCACATTCGTTCCGAGACCGGGTGTTTCCGTTATCGAAACTACTGCGATACCGCCGACACTTCCGTCACCGTTCATAGAGATAAGCAGATCAAGACCTCCTTTGTTATAGCCGTTGGCGACTATCTCAAATGCAAGTTTCCCGTCGTCCTTCCGGATAAGCTTTTGTATGCCGTCCGGCTTGTCGATCAGATATCCTTCTGTCTGCCAGTCGGTAATGATCGAGTATTCTCCGCTTCCCATAAGCTCTTCGCATTTTGCGCGGAGCTTATCGGTAATTATCCCGGAAGTATCAACGTATGTAAGATTATGAGCTACAATAAGCAGTGCCGCGATTATGGTTGTAACAAAGGTAAGCACCAGTGTAGGCTTTATGTTCATTTCGCAGCCTCCTTCTTTGCACCGAAGGGCTTCTGATGAACATATCTGTCTATCAGCGGAGTAAGTATATTCATTATAAGGATAGAGAATGACACACCTTCCGGATAAACTCCGAAGAACCGAATCACCGATGTTATAAGTCCGCAGCCGATACCAAATATAAGCTTTCCTGCACGGGTAAGCGGAGTTGTAGCATAGTCAGTTGCCATAAAGAATGCACCGAGCACAAGTCCGCCGGACATAAGCTGCATAAGGACATCATGTCCGCTCAAGATCGAACATACCGCCACAGTACCGATGAAAGCAGCAGGAGTAACCGGATCAATTATACCGCGTATGATCAGATACAGACCGCCTATGAGAAGCGCTGCAATGCAAGTCTCTCCGATACAGCCCGCCCGCAGACCGAGAAACATATCGAGATATGACGGCAATGATTCCGGAGATGCAAGCGGAGTTGCGGAAGAAACGGCATCAGTTCCCGGAGCAGACCAGTCTATTGGTGCAGTCCACGACGTCATTGATCTTCCGAAAGATAGCATAAGTATAATACGCGCTGTGATTGCGGGATTTGCGAAATTCTGTCCAAGTCCGCCGAAAAATTGCTTTACAATAACGATCGCGGCAAAAGAGCCGATAGCTGCCATATATATCGGCAGTGTCGGCGGCAGGTTCATTCCCAGCAGCACACCGGTAACAACTGCTGACAGATCGGACAGTGTCTGTCTGCGTTTGGTAACAAGGTTGAACAGGTATTCAAAGATAACGCAGAAAAATGCACACAGCACAACAAGTACAAGCGCGCGCAGACCAAATATCACTGTCCCCGCAATAACTGACGGAAGCAGTGCTATAAGCACATTAAGCATTATCTTCTGTGTTGTAATATCGGATCTTATATGCGGAGACGGTTCGATCAGAAGCTCTGACATCTGTGTCGTTCCCTTTCATTCAACGCTTTGTAAGCTGCTCGCGGACGAACAGCTTTGCAAGCTGATTTTTTTCTGAGAGATTTCTCTTAGCCGGACATACATACGAGCAGGCGCCGCAGTTCATACACTGGCTGACATGAAGCTTTCTGAGCCGTTCAACATCTCTCAGGTCAAACGCGTGCTCTATCTCTGTCGGCATAAGCCCCATTGAGCAGGCTCTCACACATCTTCCGCACCTTATACATGCGGTCTGTTCAAGTCTTTTTGTATCTGCAAACATAAGTACTGCATTTATTGTTTTAAGCACCGGCGTTTCCGGGTCATATATCGCAGTTCCCATCATCGGTCCGCCGAAAAGCACCCTGTCCGGCTGAACGCGTATATCGGCTGCGGCTATTATATCCGCGGTCTTTGTACCGATCGGCACTATCAGATTTCCGGGCTTGTTCACGATATTTCCGTCAACCGTGATCCGTCTTTTTATCAGCGGTATCCCGGTTTTCAGATAGTCTGAGATGAATGCGGCTGTAGAACAGTTTACAACAAGACACCCTACCGAGGAAGGGAGTTCGCCTTCACGCACTTCCCTGCCGGTTGTATTGTTTATGAGCACCTTTTCCGCGCCCTGCGGATAAGACGAGGGAAGCTTTACAACCGAGACACCGCTGTCTCCGGCAGTAAGTTCAGTCATCTTCTTTATGGCTTCCGGTTTATCGGCTTCAATGCCAATTACGGCATATTTTATATCAAGATACTGCATTATCCGCCGTATGCCGTCAGCAACCTTTACGCCGTCTTCCATAAAGGTTCGGTAGTCCGAGGTTATGTAAGGTTCGCATTCGGCTCCGTTTACGACAAGAGTATCTATTTTAACGGTTTTCGGATCATATCCGAACTTGACGTGTGTCGGAAACCCGGCACCTCCGAGTCCGACAGATCCGCTTTCTTTAACCGCTCTAACGAAATCTTCCCTGCTCTCGATCACGGGCGGTCTTATTTCATCTGAAAACGTTTGAGTTGGTATAGTCTCGATAACGAGCGCGTCATGGGTCTTGCCAAAAACATTCAGTGTTTTGATGATCGATACCACTTTACCCGTAACACTTGAATGTATAGGTGCCGATATCACAGCATCGCACTGACCCACAAGCTGACCTGTCCTTACCGTTTCACCGACAGCAACTACCGGTGTACAAGGCACTCCGCCGTGCTGGGACATACTTATCACTACCTGTCCGGGAAGCCTTATCTCCGAAGAACGCGATTCAGCCGCAGCATTAAAATGCGGCAGTCTGATAGAATTCAGTTTCATAACGCAGCCTCCTTCTATCAGGATAATTCATTGAGTATCCCGGTTATCCTTCCGGAAGGGCTCTCGAAATATGAATTGCTGACACTGATCAATTTGCCGGACAGCACGGCATCAAGCTTGCCGAGCTTCTCATCTCCGGTTATGACATCGGAAGAAACATCACTGTTGATTATTACCACATCGGGCTGCTCTTCTCCGAGAACGTCCGCTGCATAGCAATATCCGGAAGCGTCCTTTGCAAGATTTGTCCCGAACAGCGAAAGAACCGAGCTTTCAATAGTATCTCCTCCTGCAACGGCACCGCCTTCTGTGACATAGACAAAACTGCCGACGGTGATACCGCTTCCGGTAAGCTTATTTCTGATATCTGTGTAAATCTTATTTCCGTCGTCCTCGCCGTCAAAAATGCCTTCAAAGACTATACCGAGAGCGGAATATATTCTCCCGAACTCATCGAGAGAACGGGGTGCCGGTATGTATAAGACCTTGATACCGCTGTCATTAAGCTTTACAATGTCAATGTTCGGTATAGATGTTGCGGTAAGCAGCAGATCGGGTGAAGATCTTATTATCGCGTCAAGATCAGGATAAGCCGGTCTGCCGAAATCGGGAAGCGCTGAGACCGATTCGGGGTACTCGCAGTAGCTTCCGCGCCCTGTAAGCCTTTCCCCGTACCCAAGCTCACATACGATCTCGGTAAGACTGCTGGAAAGACATATCACCTGCTGCGGAGAAGCTGTTATTTCAACATCGTTTACGGTTACAGGATACGCGGAAAGCGTATCATCATCACCGGATATAACCCATTCACCGAGCTTTCCGGAAGTTGATTCGGTTTCCGATGTGCTTTCCGATGTCTCGGATATATCGTTCTTATCACAACCGCAGAGAAAAATGGCGACCGAAAGCACCAGAGCGGCAATTCTGCCTATCCGGTAAGAATATTTTCTTCTCTTTTTCAGACTTTCCATTTTCCAAACCATACCTTCAACAACAATATATAGATTATTATAACTCATTTTACACAAAATATCAATACTTTTGCGATATTTTAGTAAAATTATTATCAATTATCGCTGTACTTCATAAATCTGTTCTTAAGTTTATCAATTGCGCGTTTTTCTATCCTCGAAACATAAGAACGTGATATCCCAAGTTTTCGGGCGATCTCACGCTGTGTCAGCGGAACAGATGCCTTTCCGTTGACTGTAAGTCCGTATCTTTTCACAATGATATCCCGTTCACGTTCATCGAGAGTATGTTCAAGAAGCTTATACAGCCGTTCAGTATCAATTTTCAGGTCAACTTCGTCGTCAACGCAGGTACCGTCGCTGAAAATATCGGCAAGTGTGATCTCATTTCCGTTCTTATCGGTATCTATCGGATCGTTTATGTAAACTTCGGCACTTCTGTGCCTGTTTTTTCTGAAATACATCTTTATCTGGTTCTGTATGCATGTACTTGCGTATGTAGAAAAGCTTATGTCTTTTGCAGGATCAAAAGTCTCTGCGGCGCGTATAAGTCCGATTGTGCCGATAGAAATTAGATCTTCCGTATCACGGGATTCGCTGTAATGCTTGTTTACTATGTATGCAACAAGTCTCAGATTATGTTCTATCAGCTTATTCCTTGCATTCTCATCACCGCTGTAAGCTTTTGCTGTCAGCTCTTCCTCTTCCTTTTTTCCAAGCTGGCGCGGAAAGCTGATCCCGTCAAGATGCAGAGCGAAGACAAGAAGGTTTTTCAATGCAGTTTCAAGCAATTCACTGAACATAACTATACCGCCTTTTCAATAATATGGCAGTTCCTAAATTTATCGGTACCGCCTTATCATTTTATGACAAAAGGCTTGAACAGTTTACTATTTTTTGACATACTATTGATTATTCCGACATGATGTGATAAAATAGTAATAAGAAATATAAGGCGAGGAGGAACGGTCTTGACAGAAAAAATGGACAGGTATAACCTGTGGCTTACACAGCTTTTCGGAACAGCTAATCCGAAAATACATAAGGTCAATGCTTTTTACGGCTCTCCGGCTAAAACCTATGAAGCAATTTCGAGCGGTGATCACTCGGTTCTTGACAGGAACGAGCTGAAACGTCTTGATTATGTCACGATCGATAAAGCTGACAGGTGGCTTGACTACTGCGACAGGACCGGTATTTCCGTCTGCTCGCTCGGAAGTCCGGAATATCCGAAGCTTCTTGCCGAAATATACGATCCGCCTTCTTTGCTTTATTACCGTGGAGATCTGTCTTGTCTTGATGTTCTCAGCCTTACTTTTGTAGGAACAAGACACCCGTCACCATATATAATGAAATTGTGTTCAAGGATCACCCGTGATATCGGAAGTCTTGATATTACACTTGTAAGCGGTATGGCTCACGGAGTCGATGAATGTGTTCATTTATCTTGCGTTATGAACGGATTAAGGACAGTCGGTGTACTTGCCTGTGGTATCGATGTTGACTATCCTTATGGAAGCAAGGTGCTTCGTGAACAGATCGTTATGAACGGCGGAGCATATATGTCCGAGTTTCTCCCGAATACAACCCCTACCCGTGACTCCTTTAATCCGAGGAACCGTATCCTTGCAGGACTTACCCGCGGTACAGCCATATTTCAGGCTCCTATGAACAGCGGTGCTCTGATAACCGGCGCATACGCTCTTGAAGAAGGCAGAGATGTATTCTGCGTACCGCCTCCGATCCTGTTCAAATCGGGATCTGAAGGTGTTTGCGGACTTCTCGAAGACGGAGCAATACCTATCTTCAACCATGATGATATACTGAACGAATACAGAGGACTATATATATGAACAGAACCCCGCGGGAAATATCCTGCGGGGTTCTTGCATAAAAACAAAACCGCCTTGACGGACAACTGTGTCCGCCGGGCGATCCTGCTGTTTTATTCGGTTTTACTGCCGTTAAACCTGTTACGGTCTGCGGCGGTCTGTGAACAAAAGCTTACTTGAAGAGGCCGGAAGCCTTATAAGAAGTATGGAGGAACTGGTGAGCCTTATGACCGCCGATCTCTCCGAGATAATCATAAACGGATTTGATATCCTCTGTTTCGTGGGACTTTCTGATCTTGTTCGCTTCATCAAGTCCGTAAAGAGCTTTTGCACGCTCTGCACGTACATCAACGAAGTTACGTACATCAGCCGGTACTATAACCTGACCGCCGCCATTTACACAGCCGCCCGGGCAAGCCATTATTTCAATGAACTGAACGTCGATCTCGCCGCTCTTAACCTTTTCGAGAAGCTCTCTTGCATTTGCAAGTCCGGAAGCTACAGCAACCTTGACTGTAACGCCGCCAGCAGTGTATTCAGCAAACTTGATGCCCTTTACGCCGCGAACCTCTGTGAACTCAACAGGGCTGTCGTTCTTCTCACCGGTGAGCTTCCAAACGGCAGTTCTGAGAGCCGCTTCCATAACACCGCCGGTTGCACCGAAGATAACAGCTGCACCGGAACCGCTGCTCATAGGAACTTCAAATTCGGAATCGGGTATCTCTGTGAAGCGGATACCTGCACGGTTGATCATCTTTACAAGCTCTCTTGTTGTGATTACTATATCAACATCGGGAACGCCTGCTGCAGACTGATCCGCTCTGCCGATCTCGAACTTCTTTGCTGTACAGGGCATTACCGATACAGAAACGATGTTCTTGGGATCAATGCCGTTCTTTTCAGCCCAGTATGTCTTGATCATAGCACCGGACATCTGCTGAGGAGACTTGCAGGTTGAAAGATTCGGGATCAGTTCCGGATAGTAAGCTTCGCAGTATCTGATCCAGCCGGGTGAGCAGGAAGTTATCATAGGAAGTGTGCCGTTGCCCTTTATTCTTTCGAGAAGCTCATTGGACTCTTCCATGATTGTAAGATCAGCACCGAAGTCTGTATCAAATACATGGTCAAAGCCGAGCATCTTGAGAGATGTAGCAAGCTTGCCCTGAACGTTTGTTCCCATAGGATAGCCGAATGCTTCACCAAGAGAAGCGCGTACAGCAGGAGCTGTCTGAACTACAACTACCTTCTCCGGATCGCTTATAGCTGCCCATACCTTGTCTGTATCGTCCTTCTCGGAGAGTGCGCCGGTCGGGCATACAGCGATACACTGACCGCAGGATACGCAGGAAGTATCAGCAAGATCCATATCGAATGCGCAGCCGATAGATGTCTTGAATCCACGGTTGTTTGCACCGATAACGCCGATTCCCTGTGTGATACCGCAGGCTGCTATACATCTGCGGCAGTTGATGCACTTGTTGTTGTCACGGTACATGTGAACAGCACTTGTATCGATCTCATAGTGGTTTCTCTCGCCTTCAAACAGAAGCTCGTCGTCAACGCCAAGTTCACGGCAGAGAGCCTGAAGCTCGCAGTGACCGCTTCTTGCACAGGAAAGACATTTTCTTTCGTGGTTGCTGAGGAGGAGCTGAAGAGTCATTCTTCTGCTCTCGAGAACTGCGGGAGAGTGAGTGAGTATATTTTTGCCTTCATCAAATTTAGAGAGCGGGTAAACGCATGCAGCAACAAGGCTTCTTGCGCCGGTCATCTCTACAACGCAGATACGGCATGCACCGATCTCGTTTACATCTTTAAGCCAGCAAAGGGTAGGAATTCTGACTCCGTTATCTCTACAGGCTTTCAGAATAGTAGTACCTTCTTCAACGGAGACATCTACACCGTTAATTTTAATATTAACCATTATATTACTGTTCCTTTCCTGAATTATTCTTTAACAATAGCCTTGAAGTTGCAGTTCGACATACATGCACCGCACTTTATGCACTTTGACTGATCGATAACGTGAGCTTCCTTGACCTTGCCTGTGATAGCGTTGACAGGGCAGTTTCTTGCACACTTTGTGCAGCCCTTGCACTTATCGGCAATGATCTTGTAGCTGAGAAGATCCTTACATACGCCTGCCGGGCACTTCTTGTCCCGGATATGAGCTATGTACTCGTCCTTGAAGTAACGCAGTGTGGAGAGGATCGGGTTAGGTGCAGTCTGTCCGAGACCGCAGAGAGAGTTGTTCTTTACATAGTAGCAGAGCTTCTCCATCTTGTAGAGATCTTCCATAGTAGCTTCGCCCTTGGTGATCTTTGTAAGCATTTCGAGAAGACGCTTTGTACCGATACGGCAAGGCGTACATTTACCGCAGGACTCGTCAACTGTAAATTCCATAAAGAACTTTGCAACATCGACCATACAGTTGTCTTCGTCCATAACGATAAGTCCGCCGGAACCCATCATGGAACCGATAGCGATAAGGTTATCGTAATCGATCGGAACATCGAGATGTTCTGCAGGAATGCATCCGCCGGAAGGACCGCCGGTCTGCGCAGCCTTGAACTTCTTTCCGTTCGGGATACCGCCGCCGATCTCGAATACGATCTCGCGGAGAGTAGTACCCATAGGGATCTCAACAAGTCCGGTATTGTGGATCTTTCCG
>JAFVBZ010000219.1 GCA_017479645.1 Ruminiclostridium sp.
ATACGCGAATGCAAAAAACGCTATCGAAAACGGCAACGGCGCTGCGTGGGCAAACGACAACACCGAAGTTATCGCATTTGCCCTCCAGAACCCCGGATATACCGTAGGTATCCCGGAGCTCGGCTCACAGGACACTATCGCTCCCGCAGTTTCAAAGGGCAACAGCACGCTCCTCAACTGGCTCAACGACGAGATAAAGGCGCTCGGAAACGAGAACTTCTTCCATGCCGATTACGAGGCTACACTTGTCGATACATACGGTCTCGACTATGAGAACAGCCTTGTTGTCGAAGGCGGAGTTGTTGCCGCAGCGGCAGTAACGTCTGCCGCACAGACGGAAGCTTCACCGGCAGATAAAGGCACGATAAAGGTAGCGGCAACTATAATCCCTCACGCAGAGATACTTGCGGAAGCATCAAAGATCCTCGCGGAACAGGGCTGGACTCTTGAAGTTACAGAGTTCGAGGACTACGTTCAGCCTAACCTCGTGGTTGAAGCAGGAGATTTTGACGCGAACTACTTCCAGCATATCCCCTATCTCAACAGCTTCAACGAGGAGCAGGGAACTCACCTTGTAAATGCAGGCGGCATACACTATGAACCTTTCGGCATCTACCCCGGCACAAAGGCAGCACTTGCCGATATAGCGGACGGCGATACTATCGCAGTTCCAAACGATACCACAAATGAAGCACGCGCACTTCTTCTTCTCCAGGCAAACGGCATAATCAAGCTGAAGGACGGTGCAGGTCTTACAGCAACCGTACTCGATATCGAAGAAAACCCCTACAATGTACAGATACAGGAGCTTGAAGCGGCGCAGGTACCGAGAGTAAAGGACGAAGTTGCTTACGTTGTGCTCAACGGAAACTATGCGCTTGAAGCAGGCTTCTCCGTTGGCAAGGACAGTATTGCATACGAGCTTTCGGACTCCGAAGCGGCAAAGACCTATGTAAATGTGATCGCGGTAAAGGAAGGCAATGAGAACAGCGAAGGCATCAAGGCTCTTGTTGAAGTTCTGAAATCCGACGCTATCCGCGATTTCATCAACGGAAAATACGACGGTGCGGTAGTACCGTTCACAGAATGACCGATTCCCTCTATTCTTTTCTTTATTCATCTCCAATCTCATGACAGGCGGAAGGAAGTTCCGCCTGTTTTGAGCAGAAAGGGGTTTACTATGGCATTTCTCAAAGCTGACCGGCTATGCAAGGAATTTATATCCGACGACGGTAAGATTTCCGCGCTCTCGGACATCTCATTCGAGGTAGAGAAGGGTGAGATATTCGGTATCATCGGACTTTCCGGAGCGGGGAAGAGCACGCTTGTGCGCTGCATAAACCGGCTTGAGGAGCCTACGTCCGGCTGCGTCCTGTTCAAGGACAGAAGCATAAACGGACTGTCGGCAAAGGAGCTTCGCAAGGAGCGGCGGAAGATAGGAATGATATTTCAGCATTTCAATCTGCTTATGCAGAGGAGTGTGCTTGACAACGTGGCGCTTCCGCTTGAAATAGCGGGCGCAAAAAGGAAAGAGGCGCGTGAAAAGGCTTGGGAATACCTCGAAGCGGTGGGAATACCGGATAAGGCGAATGCGTTCCCGTCGCAGCTTTCCGGAGGTCAGAAACAGCGTGTGGCGATCGCACGCGTTCTTGCGTCGGATCCGGAACTGCTGCTTTGCGACGAGGCTACAAGTGCGCTTGACCCTCAGACGACCCGTCAGATACTCGCACTTCTCCGCGACATCAATAAGAAATACGGGATCACGATCCTCATTATAACTCACGCAATGACGGTGGTGCAGGAGATCTGTGACAGGGTGGCAGTGCTTGAAGGCGGGCGGCTCATGGAAATGAACACGGTAAAGGAGCTTTTCGCTCACCCGCGTACAAAAGCCGCGAAACGTCTGCTGCTCATTCAGGAGGACGATAACGAAGAGAAGGAGGCGGTACTTTGATATTTGACGAGAAAGTAATGGAGATGCTGCTGGAGGGGATCCGAGACACTCTTTTTATGGTGCTGGTATCTACTGCCGCGGGGTATGCACTCGGGCTTCCGCTCGGGATACTCCTTGCGGTAAGCGGGAAGGACGGCATACATCCGCGCCCGGTACTGTACCGGATATTCGACATCATCACGAACATTCTGCGGAGCGTTCCGTTTCTTATCCTGCTGATACTTGTTATCCCGCTGACGCGTGCGATTATCGGAAGAAGCTACGGTCCCGAAGCAACGATAGTTCCGCTTACGCTTGCCGCGGCTCCGTTCATCGGAAGAATGGTGGAATCATCACTGAAAGAGGTGGATCACGGAGTCATCGAAGCGGCGCAGAGTATGGGCGCGACAGACGGACAGATCATAGTAAAGGTTCTGCTTGGTGAAGCACGGATCTCGCTCCTTATCGGCGTTACGATCTCAATGGGAACAGTCCTCGGCTACTCGGCTATGGCAGGCGTGATAGGCGGTGGAGGGCTCGGCGATATAGCTATCCGCTACGGCTATTACAGGTACGATACCCAGATAATGATAATCACGGTCGTGATACTTGTGGCGCTGGTGCAGGTACTCCAGTTCATCGGAATGAGGCTTGCGGCAAGAGTCGATAAGCGGAAGAAATGACTTTGTACATAATAAGAAAAACTGTTCCCCCGGGGTTGACTTTCCGGGGGAAATCTGTTATAATATCATACAAATGCAGTTTACAGGCGGTCTTTTCGGAGATTTGCCGTGTTCCGTGTTACGGCATTCGCAGCGGGCGTTCCCCGCACAAGGGTGTCAAGTCTTTTGATAAAGTTTGTGATACGGGCGAAAAATTATCCGCTTACAGATAACCATAGGCGGATTCGCAGCGGGGCGTTCCCCGCAGACAGTTCGTTTGCGCCATCCTGTCTTTAAACAAAACCAGGGCAGTCTTTTTGTTACGGGGAACTATGCCCGGTTATAACGATCAGATTGCGTCTGCTCCGGCGGACGCTTTTTTATTCGGAGGAGATATGTACATTCTCAAAGCTTCCGCGTCATTCGACAGCGCTCATTTCCTCGCCGGCTACAACGGCAAGTGCGCAAATCTGCACGGTCACCGCTGGGTGATAGAGGCAGAGATAAAGAACGACAGCCTTATTGAAAACGGCGAAAAACGCGGTATGGTGATTGATTTCGGAGATATGAAGAAAGCAGTCCGCGCTCTTGCCGACAGGTACGATCACGCGCTGATATACGAGCGCGGCAGCCTGAAAGACACAACCCTCTCTGCGCTTAATGACGAGAACTTCCGGCTGATCGAAGTCCCGTTCAGACCCACTGCCGAGAACTTCGCCGAAGCATTCCTGGACGAGCTTAAAGCGGACGGACTTCCGGTGTTCCGGGTGACTGTTTACGAGACACCGGACAACTGCGCGGCTTACGAGGTGTGATATGGGTGCATTCAGACTTGCCGAGCATTTCATCAGCATCAACGGCGAAGGCTGCAAGGCGGGAGAACTTGCGCTCTTCCTGCGGTTCACAGGCTGTAATCTGCGCTGTTCGTGGTGCGATACGATGTGGGCGAATACGAACGATGCACCTTACACTGCGGTGACCACAGATGACCTTGTTAAGACCGCGGAGGACGCTTACGCTTCCGGAGTACGGAATATCACTCTAACAGGCGGAGAACCTCTGCTCCAGCCGGATATCGCAGAACTTATCACATCCCTTGCGGAAACCGGAATGCGCACAGAGATCGAAACAAACGGCGCGGTTTTGCTGAAACCGTTTGCAGGTGCGCAAAGACCCGTGTTTACAATGGACTATAAGCTTCCGTCAAGCGGAATGGAACGGTTCATGCTCACAGAGAATTTTGATCTGCTTAACGAGCAGGATTCTGTAAAGTTCGTTATCGGTTCCGGTAAAGACCTTGAACGGGCATCGCAGATCATAGATGAATACAGGCTCGCGGAAAAGCACTGTACGCTGTTTTTCAGCCCGGTTTTCGGGAAGATAGAGCCTGCTGAAATGGTGGAGTTTATGAAAGAGCGCGGACTCGGCTTTGTCAGACTGCAACTGCAGCTGCACAAGTTTATCTGGGATCCGGAGAAAAGAGGAGTATAAGATGATAGATAAAAAAGCGATAGAAGAGCATATAAGAGGAATACTCGTCGCGCTCGGAGAGGATCCGGACCGCGAAGGACTTATGGAGACACCGGCGCGTGTCGCGGAAATGTACGAGGAAGTGTTCGAGGGGATAGGCTATTCAAATCACGAGATCGCGGAGATGTTCGGAAAGACCTTTGAAGCACCGAAAAATCCCGGTCCGATCATAATGCGCAATATCGAAGTTTTCTCATTCTGCGAGCATCACATGGCGCTGATGTATGATATGAAGGTGAACGTGGCATATATCCCGGACGGGCGCGTTCTCGGTCTCAGCAAGATAGCCCGTATCTGCGATATGGCGGCAAAGCGGCTCCAGCTCCAGGAAAGGCTCGGCTCGGATATAGCGGAGATAATGTCGGAAGCTGCCGGGACACCGGACGTCGGCGTGGTGATAGCCGGTTCGCACAGCTGTATGACAGCGCGCGGGATAAGGAATGTACCCGCCCGGACGATAACCCAGACTTATCTCGGTAAATTCCGTGAAGACACTGACCTGCAGAAAATGCTGACGGAGGGAGTAAGATGAAGGCACTTGTTCTTTTCAGCGGAGGGCTTGACAGCACAGTCTGTCTTGCGCTTGCAATAGAGAAATACGGCGCGGAGAACGTGACCGCGCTGTCGATATCCTACGGACAGAAGCACACGAAGGAAACGAAAGCTGCACAGGAGATAGCCAAGCATTACGGAGTACGGCTGAAAACGCTGGATCTTGCGCTGATATTTGCGGATTCGGACTGCCCGCTGCTTATTGCCGGAAAGGGCGATATCCCGAAGGAGACCTATGCCGAACAGCAGATGCACAGCGGCGGAAAGCCGGTATCCACATACGTTCCGTTCAGAAACGGGCTGTTCCTGTCGTCCGCGGCGAGCATCGCGATCTCGCTGGACTGCGGGGTGATCTGCTACGGAGCACATTCCGACGATGCAGCCGGCAACGCGTACCCGGACTGCAGCAAGGAGTTCAATGACGCGATCAACTCCGCGATATATATAGGAAGCGGAAATCAGCTCAAAGTCGAAGCGCCCTTCGTATCAAAGACAAAGGCTGATGTGGTTGCGGAGGGAATAAGGCTTGGCGTGCCGTTTGAGATGACATGGAGCTGCTACGAGGGCGGGGAAAAGCCCTGCGGGAAGTGCGGGACCTGCCGTGACCGGGCTGCGGCATTTGCCGCAAACGGGATAGCCGACCCGGCACTTTAAGGAGGAGAGAAAATGAGCGAAAGAGACAAGAAAGCCGAGGGAATTACGCTTCTCGGCAGCAGCGGTACAAAATACTCCGCCGACTACGATCCGTCGGTGCTTGAGACATTCGAGAACAAGCATCAGGACAGGGATTATTTTGTGAAATTCAACTGCCCCGAGTTCACAAGTCTCTGCCCTATAACCGGGCAGCCGGACTTTGCGACGATATATATTTCGTATGTGCCGAGATTGAGAATGGTCGAGAGCAAGTCCTTGAAGCTCTATCTGTTCAGCTTCCGCAATCACGGCGATTTCCACGAGGACTGCGTGAATATCATAATGAACGATCTTATAAAGCTTATGGAGCCGGCATATATCGAGGTCTGGGGGAAATTCCTGCCCCGCGGCGGCATATCCATTGACCCTTACTGCAACTACGGTATGCCGGGGACAAAGTGGGAGCAGGTAGCATGGGAACGTCTCTCGCACCATGACCTCTACCCGGAGCACGTTGACAACAGATAAGAAATTTTCGCCGGCGTGTCCTGACAGCTTGACAAATCAGCTTTATAATGATATACTTTAAGTAGTTTGAGCGCCAATTTTTTGCCGAAAAGCGAGGACAACGAATGAGAAATTTTATCCTGTCATGCGAATCGACTGTCGATCTCCCTTATTCTTACCTTGAAAAGAGGGAGCTTCCCGTGCTTTTCTACACATACTCTGTTGACGGAAAAGAGTATACCGACGATCTCGGAAAAGATCCCCGGTCACTTCCGAATTTCTATCACCTGCTTGCAGGAGGAGCGATCCCGTCAACCTCACAGATAAACAGGTTCCGCTACAAGGAATTCTTTGAGGAACTGCTTAAGCAAGGCGATGTTATCCACGTTACGCTCAGCTCCGGCATCACCGGTTCCTACGCGAATGCAGCCGCAGCCGCGGAAGAACTGCGCCCGGAATATCCCGACAGAAAGATAACGGTTATCGACTCGCTCGGTGCCTGTTCCGGATATGGTATGCTGATAGATATTGCCGCGGATATGCGCGACGCGGGAAAGAGCTTTGAGGAGACCGAAAAGTGGCTGCTCGACAACCGGCTTCACATGCACTATCAGTTCTATCCCACCACGATGGATTATTTCAAGCGCAGCGGGCGTGTTTCCGGTCCTGCCGCCACAATAGCAACGATACTGAAAATATTCCCGCTTATGCGTTTCAACGCAGAGGGCAGGATAATTGCATACGAGAAAGTGCGCGGACTCAAAAACGTTATCCGCAAGACTGCGGAGGCTATGGCTGAACACGCGGACGGGGGAAAGGATTACTCCGGGCGCTGCTGGATAGCGCACTCGAACTGTATCGAGGACGCAGAAGAACTGCGCAGCATGATCGTCAAGGATTTCAAGAATCTGAGGCGTGAGGATATCAAAATTTTCGACATCGGCACGATAATCACCTCGCATACCGGTCCCGGAACACTTGCGCTGTTCTTCTTCGGCGACGAACGCAAGATCTGAAACGGAAATCCGAAACATACTTTTCTGCATACTGACCCGGCATCTGATATTGCCGGGTTTTCTTTTTGCTGACCTGCAAATAACAGGTGCGTATTGCCTGCGCGGGCTCCGCGCCGAGGGACGGGGGCGAGCAGCCCCAGCGCTGCCCGCGAGGGCGTCATTCAAAAAAGTACCTTTTTTGAATGACTGTACAGAAAAAATGTTGCATTTCCGGAGATTTTGTGATATAATAAACTGTATATTTGCGCTTCTTTTTCGGATAATATATAAAAATCCGCTATATCCGGAGGGAAACGCTATGGATACAGAGAAAGAAAAGAATACCGATACCGTGGACGATGTCCGCGAAACGGAGGAGACAGAAGAAGCGGACTGCGGAGTTATAGCCGCGCGGAACGCCGATCATCTCATACATTGCCTTACCGTTATCGGCGAGATCGAGGGTCACTATATCCTCCCGCCGCAGAACAAGACCACGAAATATGAGCATATCATTCCCGCTCTCGTTGCAATCGAGCAGGACAAGACTATCGAAGGTCTGCTGATAATCCTCAATACCGTGGGCGGAGATGTGGAAGCCGGACTTGCTATCGCGGAGCTTGTGGCGGGTATGGAAACTCCGACTGTCTCGATAGTGGTCGGCGGCGGTCATTCGATAGGCGTACCGCTTGCGGTATGCGCAAAACGCAGCTTCATCGTACCCACAGCCACCATGACGATACACCCGGTAAGAATGAACGGGCTGGTGCTCGGGATACCACAGACCCTCTCATATTTCGACAGAATGCAGGACCGCATAACCAACTTCGTCACCCGTAACAGCCGCATAAGCGCCGAGCATTTCCGGGAGCTTATGATGAAGAAGGACGAGCTGGTAATGGACGTAGGTTCGGTGGTGGACGGCGAGACAGCTGTAAAAGAAGGTCTCATAGATCACCTCGGCGGGCTGTCCGACGCGATAAAATGTCTTTACTCTCTTATCGAAGAACGTCAGAGAAAAGCGGAAGAGGGTGAAAAACGATGATCCTTCATTCTATTGTGAGCCTTTCCGACATATTCTGTAATACGGACAGCTCTCCGGCTCCGGCGCAATACCGTGCCGTGAACGGCGGTATCGTCGAGCTTGAAAACGGCAGGGTAAAACGGCTTATATCAACAGACCCGGCAATGTACCTCGATAAGCGGTATATGCCATATACGGAATTTACCGTGAAAAAGAATGCACACGGTCCCGACGGGCGGTAAAGCCCGGAGACCGGGCGGACAGGAGATATACATAATGGACGATATATTAAGTGTTATAATCCAGGGCATAATCCAGGGGCTTACGGAATTTCTTCCGGTGTCAAGCTCCGGTCACCTCTCGGTGGCACAGCATTTCATGAACGTAGAGGACGGGAGCATGACGCTCTCCGTAGTCCTTCACCTCGGTACCCTTATCGCCGTTATCATCGCTTTCCATAAGCGGATATGGGGAATGATAAAGGAGTTCTTCCTCTCGATAAGGGATATCTTCAAAGGTCAGTTCAGCTGGCAGGATATGAACGACGACAGGCGAATGATGATAATGGTCATCATCGCTACGCTGATACTTGTGCCGTTTGTGGCGATAAAGGACTTCTTTACATCTGTGACCGGCGACGGCGACATTATATTCGAGGGCTGTGCGTTCCTTTTCACGTCGATAGTCCTGTTCCTTTCGGACGCCTGTGTCAAGGGACTTAAAACCGGCAAGGATATGAAAGTCAAGGACGCGGTAATCGTGGGACTTTTCCAGTGCGTTGCGCTGTTCCCGGGCGTGAGCCGTTCGGGAAGCACGATATCGGCAGGTCTTTTCTGCGGACTGACACGAGAAACTGCCGCGGCATTCTCCTTTATCCTCGGCATACCGGCAATCCTCGGAAGCGCGCTGCTTGAAGGCATTGACGTAGTAAAATCCGGCGCGGAGATCGAAGTCCTCCCGCTTCTGATAGGCGCGGCGGTAGCGGCAGTTGTGGGACTGCTTGCAATAAAGCTGGTGCAGATCATAATAAATAATGACAAATTCAAGATCTTCGGCATTTACACCCTCGTTCTCGGACTTGTCTGCATAGGCATCGGTATTTACGAGAATGTCAGCGGAACCAAAATATTCTTTACAATGTAGAACACAGCGGCGTGATTGCCGCAAGGAGAGATAAGCAAAAATGGCAGAAAGTAAAAAAAGTCCGGCGTCCCGTACAAAGACAAAGCAGACAGCCGGTACTGACAAAAGAAAAGCGGCGCTTATGCAGGCAAACGCAAAAAGACGGCATACGATCTCGATAGTGCTGTTTGCGGTGGGACTGCTGGTGCTTGGATTTGCGTTCATAGGAGACGCGGCAGCCGAGAATCCCTCGGCATGGGACGCGATACACGGATTCCTGTACGGTGTGTTCGGCATAACCTCATACCTCGTGGGACCGGTGCTCATCTACATAGCCGTGCTGATCTCCGCGGATATGACGAAGGCAACAGTTGCAAAGCGAATGTTCCAGCTTTTGTTGGCAATACTGATACTCTGTGCGGCGGCACAGGTCTTCTTCGTGGGCAGCGTAGGCGATCCGTCAGCTTCCGAACAGACGCTCGGTGACAAGATATCCTACACCTACGACATGGGCAAGAAGCTCTCCGGAGGCGGAGTTGCGGGACTTGTCCTCGGCATACCGCTGCTGCTCTTCGGGCAGGTAGGTGCTATTATCATAATCGTGCTTTTCCTGTTTGTTGCAATAATGATCGCGGCGGACAAGTCCCTCGCAGATCTGTTCAATATGTTCCGCAAGCCGGCAGAGAAGATAAAAGAGCACCATGACCGCGCAGTGGAGGACAGAGAGATACTGCGCCCCGAGCTTGAACGGCTTGAGGAGGAGCGCCGTCAGCAGCGTATGCAGGAGCGCGAAAGGCGGAATGCCGAGCGTGAACAGAAGCGTGCGGAGCGTGAGCAGAGCATGGAGTCCCGCCGCAGAAGCAAGTTCGACTCTATTGCAAGCGTGACTACCGGCGCACAGCAGGAAGTCACCGATGCAGACAAGAAAGAAGCCGCACGCAGGGAAAAGGAAACCAGAGACCCCGTAAAGGAACAGAAGAAGGAAAGCGTCGAGTTCCAGAAGGATCTCAGCGAGTACCTGAATGTGAAATACGACGGGCGCGGACTTAATCCGAAGCCCGCATTCCCGGTTGACGATACCCCTGCCGAGCCTTACAGCCCCGATGCGCCGAAATACGCGGACGAGTCTGATGACGAGTCGGCAGGCAAGCACCTTAACCCGGTTATAAAGCACGAAAGCCTGTTCGATCCGGCACTTGCCGCTGCCAACGCGGAAGCGGCTGCCGCGGCGGCGGCACAGACCGATAATATCGCAGAAGCGGTCAAAGAACCAATAAAGCTTGAAGTCCGGAACGATGACGAAGATGATGTTCCGTTCGATATCCCGCAGCAGGACAAGCCTGTACAGGAGGAAAAGAAGCAGGAATCCGATATCGTGGAAGCTATAAAGGATTTCACCCGTGAGCAGGCTGAAAGAGCAGCCGCGGCGGAGGACAATGCCCGCGTTCTCGGTACGGTGATCGGCGAGGACGACGACGGACAGCGGCGTGTGAGCGAGATAATCTCCGAAAACGAGCAGTACACACTTCCTCCGCTTGAATTGCTGAACGATGTTGTACATGAGCGCTCTGACGCGGATATAAACGCAGAGATCGAGCATAACGCGGTAACGCTTGTAAATGCGCTCAAGAGCTTCGGCGTTGAGACGAAGTTCCTTGAAGCCGCAAGAGGTCCATCTGTAACACGTTATGAGCTCCAGCCCGCCCCAGGTGTCAAGATCTCAAAGATCACCGGACTTGTGGACGATATCGCGCTGAACCTCGCAACGGCGGGAGTGCGAATCGAAGCGCCTATCCCTAACAAGGCGGCAGTGGGCATAGAAGTGCCGAACAAGACCGTGGAAAGCGTTCCGTTCCGCGAAATGGTGGATACGAAGGAGTTCCGCGAGACAAAGAGCAAGCTGGGCGCTGTTCTCGGCAAGAGCATTTCCGGCGACATCGTTATCGCAGATATCGCAAAAATGCCCCATATCCTTATCGCCGGTACCACAGGCTCCGGTAAGTCGGTATGCGTGAACTCTATCATCATGAGCATACTGTTCCGCTCTACGCCGGACGAGGTGCGCTTTCTGATGATCGACCCGAAAGCGGTTGAATTTATGATCTACAACGGTATCCCGCATCTGCTGATACCTGTTGTCACAGACCCGAAAAAGGCTTCCGGCGCTCTTGCTTGGGCAGTAACCGAAATGCTTAACCGCTACAAGCTCTTCTCGGACAACAATGTCCGCGATCTTACGGGTTACAACAAGCTTGCAAAGACAAGAGAAGATCTGACGGTAATGCCGCAGATCGTCATATTCATAGATGAGCTCGCCGATCTTATGATGGCGTCTCCGGGAGAAGTCGAGGACAGCATCTGCCGTCTTGCGCAGATGGCAAGAGCCGCAGGAATGCATCTCGTTATTGCTACCCAGCGTCCGTCCGTAAACGTAGTCACCGGTGTCATCAAAGCGAACATACCGAGCCGTATCGCGCTGAAAGTTGCATCACAGGTGGACAGCCGTACTATCATCGACGGTGCCGGTGCCGAAAAGCTTCTTGGCAAGGGCGATATGCTGTACGCTCCGGTAGGTATGGTAAAGCCTATGCGTGTACAGGGGTGCTGGATCTCCGACAAGGACGTCGAGCGCGTTGTG
>JAFVBZ010000220.1 GCA_017479645.1 Ruminiclostridium sp.
ATGAACAGCCGCGATATCTTCGAGAGAAACAAGGCGTTCATAAAAAAGAGTATAGCAGCCGAGGAAAATCCTGCCGTTCGGGAACTGCTCGAAAAGGACGCGGTACACCTCGATCATATTCAGGCGCAGACTGCGACAGCCCGCGAATTCCTTCTCCTTGTCAGGACGCGGAATATGAAGGAAAAGGAGCTGTTTGCGCATCTCAACCGTGTGGAGAAGATCGTACTCGAGAATGGCTTCACGGTCGCACGGTTTGACAAAGACGGAATAAAGACTCTTCTCGCGGTGTATTTCGAACAGAACACCACGAATGAGAAATTTGAGGATATTGACGGAGAAAGGTGGATATTACATGAGTGATAAGATCAAGCTGAATGTAACTATGAAATGCAAGGCTGACCCGTTCATACCGGACAACAACCTGTGCATAGTTGAGGATATTGTTACGATACCGGACGATGATTTCATGGAAATGATCTCAGCACCTATACGCGACAATCCGCACATTTCACTGCACAAAGACTCGATGTATGCGGACAGCACCGCAATGCATTGTGTTCTGTTTATTGCCGAAAACAGAGGCGACGGGTTCCTTGTGGATTCCGAAGGATTTGACTATGCGAGATATTCGCAGTTCATCTCTCATGCTGCGGATATAGTTGCGGGGCAGCATCGCAGACTTTCGGAAGCGTCCGAGAAACTGTACTCCGCTTTAGAGAAAAATCTTGATTTTCTTGTTGCCGAATCACGCTCGGAACCGCACTACAGAATACCAATAGATGCGGTGTTCGATACTCCCGAAATAAATGAGTGCCTTTTGGAGCTTGCGGGAGCGCTTTTAAAAGAGCAGACTGAATTTGCCGATATAAAGCTGTCGTGCGATGACAGGATCGTCACTATAGACGGTGACAAGTACGACTCACTGCGTCTGATAAGCCCGTTGCGTGTCGATACCGACGAACTGATAATAAAGACATCGGTCGAACCGGAAGATGCTCTGAAATATGCGTCATTCATCAATAACAAGATAGAGGGCGACTTAACGCTGTCCATGCACGTCGGGCTTATGGAGCACTGCACAGATGAAACACTGAAAGACAAGGTCTATTCGATCATGCCGAGTGTTGAAAAAATGAACGGAGAGCTTGTCGGAGTAACGACTGTTATGCTCAAAAGGCCGCTTGATGAACAGGATATGGACATTCTTAAAGGGTTTATTGCAGACCAGTATGCTCACAAGTGGGGTGCAGCCTTTTATGATAATGGAGCGTATTACGGTGATGAACGCATTTATGTCGGATTCGGGAATACTGAAGATTTTCAGCTTATGACCGAAGAAGAATGGAATCAGTCGCAGGACGAGGGTCTTGCGATTCAGCAATAAGGAGATGTGAATATGAGTGATAATAAACTTGAAAATGCAGTTGCGAACGCACTTTACGACATTATCGAAGAAATGAAGGGTGCAGACGATCATTGCCTTTCATACGAGCAGTTTATGTCCGATCCCGGGATTGCCGAGTGCGTCATAGACTGCGCCAAGCAGCTTACTCAGAGCCGTCCGGAGCTTGCGGGGCTGACCATAAATTCCGGAAACGGTTTTGTGGAATTCGCGCAGGAAGAACTTAAAACAGTTCGTCTCATATCTCCGCTGAAGATCACGACCTATGACCCGGACTCCGGCAACGATGAAAGCCTGTCGGCTACGCACGCCGCCTTGTATAAATATCACATCAACACTGCGATAAGCGAATATATGGACGATGAGGAAAAGGAACGCGGGCTTATGCATTGGTACGATGATGATGTTTCATTGAAAAATAAAGTCTATTCCGCATTCCCGAGTGTTGAAGTGATCGACAGAAAATTAATGGGAGTAACAACGCTTCGTGTGCGTGGTGAACTTGATAACCATGAACTGCATGAACTCCGTGATTACCTGACCGGACAGTATGCCGATGGTTGGGGCGAAGGCTTTGAGCAGCGTGAGATAGAAACAGGCGACCGTGACTGTCCCGAGATCTATGTCAGCTTCTGGAATCCGGAAGATTTTGAACTGACAGTCGAGGACGCTCCGCAGCCCGAACAAGTTCTGTCGATGTGAGGTGCTTATGACGAAGAAAAAAACAACTGTCAAGGAAACGCAGTTTGCGACCCGCAGCAACAAGGACTTTGTGGATATGATCGCACCCTCGGTGATAAAGTTTTTCACCGATTATTACATCTGCGGAAACACCTTCCGCTGTGTGTGGGCGCTGCGGGAATACCCCACATCGACCTCGGAACAGGCGATTTTGAGATACCTCGGAGAAAAAGACGGCGTGACGCTACACATCTACACCCGCCATGTGACCGCAGCCGAAGAAAAGCGTATAATCGCCAACGCCGCCAACAAGAACCGCTTGCAGAGGACATCGACCAATGACCTTCAGCAGATCGTCACGGCAGAAAACAACTTGCAGGACGTGACGCAACTCGTAGCGGATATGAACCGGAACCGTGAACCACTGCTCCATGTGGCGGTGTACATTGAGATCATAGCAGACAGTCTCGACAATCTGCGGTATTTGCAGACCGAGGTGCAGACGGAGCTGGTGCGTTCAAAGCTGAATGTCGATCAGTTGATGTTAAGGCAGCAAGCGGGATTCACCTGTGTGATGCCGTCCGGAAGAAATGTGTTCATGGAGCAGTTCGAACGCGTCCTCCCGGCATCATCAACCGCGAATCTCTACCCGCTGTCATTCTCCGGCAAGACCGATGAGAACGGCTTCTACCTCGGACGGGATAAATTCGGAAGCAATATAATAGTGGACTTTGACAAGCGAGCGTCAGATAAGACTAACGCCAATGTTCTTATCCTCGG
>JAFVBZ010000221.1 GCA_017479645.1 Ruminiclostridium sp.
GTCAAGGACAAAGAAGAGATAACAAAGTTGGCGTTTTACAGTCAGATCAAGGGAAAAGAGCCGATAGCGGTTATTGACGAAAAACTGCTTGATTATTTTAATAGTTGAGTGTGAATATATGATACAGAAAAGGATACTGATATGATAAAACCGATAGATATACAAAATATTCCGGAATGTGTCAAAGTAATAAAAGACAGCTTTATAACTGTAGCAAATGAACTCGGATTTACTGCTGAAAATGCCCCGCGCTTTACGGCTTTTGCTATCTCGGAAGAAAGATTACAATATCAATTTTCCAACGAACATAGACTTATGCTCGCGTATTATCTCGATAACGGTAGAATAATCGGATATTATTCTCTGTTGTTGCAGGATAACGATGAGTGCGAGCTGAATAATCTGTGTTTTCTTCCTGAGTACAGACATAATCACATCGGAGCAGCCTTGCTGAACGATGCCTATGAACGCGCAGGAAAAGAAGGCTGTGTTAAGATCAATATCGGAATTGTAGAGGAGAACAAAGTCTTGCGAAAATGGTACGAGGACAACGGATTTGTTCATATCGGAACAAAAAAGTTTGATTTTTTTCCTTTTACCTGTGGATATATGGAAAAGAATTTGTGAGGTAAAACCATGAACTGCATTACAGCTGTACAGTCGACCGAAAAGGAGAGATCATAAAATGAGAAAAAAAAAATCACCGGCATTTTCCGCAATCGCTATGTCTCTGACATTACTTCTCTGCTCCTGCGGGAATAAGACGAGCGAAGCAAATCTCCCGAATGATACCGGAAACATATCATCTGCCGAAAGCACTTCGGATACAGATTCTATGCAGGAAGAGATCAATGAGACCGGTTTAATATCTTCCGAGGTGAGTGCAGCAGGACTCCCCATAGGCGGAGATGCAGTACCGACTGAAGAAAGCAAGGTTACAGCAGATACAACTCCCGAAGAAAGCGCAGGAGGCTCCCCGGTTGACGGAGATACTGACATGCCGGAGGTGACAACGAGCATGGAAGAAAGTACACCTGAGTCCGACATTCCGCCGACAGATGAGAGTTCTTCCGAGAGCGAAAGCGAACAAAAGAGCGACAGTTACACTGTGGTTTACAGCGCAGGAAACAGCTGGGAAAACAGTGGTGTGCAGATGGCGACACTGGAGCTTAAAATAGAGAACAATACATCGGGTGCCATAAGCGGCTGGAACCTTGAGCTTGACGTTGACGACTTAAAGAGTGCAGAGGGCTGGAACGGGACATGGACGGTGAACGGTGACACGCTGACTGTAACCAATGCCGATTACAACGGGGATATTCCCACGGGCGGATCGCAGGTGATAGGCTGCAACATAGGAACCACATCATCATTAAACATAAAAAGCGCCATGCTGAACGGCAAGAGCTGCACCCTCACAAAGGGTTATGTCGATCAGAATCAGCAGAACAACAATCAGAATAATAACAACAATAATAACGGCGGAAACGCGGCTGTCGATGTAAATGCACTTCTGACAAGAAACGAGAACGCCGTTCAGGGTGACGACTGGCTCCACACAGACGGTAACCGGATACTTGACAAGAACGGCAAACAGGTGTGGCTTACGGGTGTGAACTGGTTCGGATACAACACCGGAACAAACACCTTTGACGGCCTCTGGAACAGCCGCCTTGCGCCCTCGGTAAAGGCTATTGCCGATCACGGTTTCAACCTTATCAGAGTGCCGATGTCGGCTGAACTTATAAATCAGTGGGCTGCAGGAGAATACCCGCGTGCAAATTACAACAACGCTTACAATGAAGAGCTGAATTCGATGAACAGCCTGGAGATATTCGAGTATTTCCTGAAGCTGGCGGAGGACAACGGAATAAAGGTAATGCCGGACATTCACTCGGCAAATACCGACGCGTCCGGACACAACATAAATCTCTGGTACACCGACAGGGTAAGCGAAGCGGATTATTACAGCGCACTCGAATGGATCGCCGACAGGTATAAAAACAATGACACAATAATTGCATTTGATCTTAAAAATGAGCCCCACGGAAAGCCTTATGAAGGAGACAATGCCGCTGTATGGAACGATTCAAAAGCCAAGAACAACTGGAAGAACACGGCAGAAGTTGCGGCAGCAAAGATACTTGCGAAGAACCCTAATGTTCTTATAATGGTGGAAGGAACGGAGATATACCCGAAGGACATACAGAAAAACGGAGACTATAGATCTAAAGATGATGATGATTACTACTTCAACTGGTGGGGAGGTAATTTAAGAGGTGTAAAGGATTATCCGGTTGACTTGGGAAAATATCAGAACAAGCTTGTTTATTCGCCCCATGATTACGGTCCGACAGTCTATCAGCAGCCCTGGTTCAAGGGTACATACACTTTTGACAGTCTGATGAAAGACTGCTGGAAGGACAACTGGTTCTACATTCACGAGACAGGAACCGCTCCGCTTCTTATAGGAGAGTGGGGAGGGTTTATGAGAGAACCAAATCTCACATGGATGACCTACATCAGAAAGCTTATAAGCGATAATCATCTCAACCACACCTTCTGGTGCTTCAACGCAAACTCAGGAGACACGGGAGGACTGGTTCTCGATGACTTTACCACATGGGACGATGAGAAATATAATTTTGTAAAAGAAGTTCTCTGGCAGGAGAGCGGCAAGTTCGTCGGACTCGATCACACAATAAAGCTGGGTGAGAACGGAATTGATCTTTCAAGTGCGAAGGGTCTCTGATTCTGTCAGCAGGCGATGATATTAAACAGAAAACAGCCTTCGGAATCTCTCCGAAGGCTGTTTTTATCATCTGAACTCCGTTCCTCCGCAATTTGAGCAAGGCGGCAGCTTATCCGTCTCGTCATCGAGAGTGAGCGTCTTGCCGCACTCCTTGCAGGTATATTGACCTGCGCCGGGTTTCTCGCCTGTTTTAGGCATTATTATCACCTCAAACAGTATTATTCGCAGATGCTCTGTAAAAATACATCAACACAAAAATTCCGCAATACGGTGAGAAGACTGCGACTGGCATATCTGCATTACCCGATAATAAGATCTTCCAATTTCTTATCTTTGTTTAAAATATTAAGGTCAATGTATTTTTCTCCGCCCGAATATCCTTCAAGTTCGCCTCTGTTCAGATATTGCCAGATGTACCAATCGTCATTATAGTTCCAGCTTAACTGTATATGCACAAGCTCGATATCCGTTTTTTGTAGCCGTCAAATTCGCCCTTGAGATATTTTTCGTATATATCGGCTCTGGTGTAAATCAAAAGCTTTACCCCGTATGCTTCTTCAAGCGTTTCCGGATATAATTTCAGTTCTCTGACGACATCTTCTTTTTGGGGAGGATCCTGCTCTTTGTCGCCGTAATACTCCACATCAACTGTCGGGAGCAGTCTCCCTTTCAGATCCGTACCCACGGTATTGATAAAATTCTCTGCCTGCGTTTTTCCGCTGCTTTCATAGGAGAAGAAATGATATGCTCCCGAGAGAAGTTCCGCGTTTTTTGCATTTTCCCAATTCGCGGCAAATCTGCCGTCCCGCCCGGTACTTCCTTCAGTTGCCTTAATATAGATGAAACTTACATTCTGTTCTTTCAGCACGTTCATATCAATATCTGCCTGATACGCCGAAACATCAACGCCGACAGTGCTGTTTTTTTCATCTACAAACCATTTGTTGATGAAGATGACCTTTTGCTTTGCCAATACAAAAACTGTGACGAAAACAATTGCTGCTATCACAAGTACTGCTAATGTGACCATGATCATTTTTTAAACCTTATTCATACTTTTCTCCATACCCGATTTTTTATCTTTACATTAATGGGACAATCCTCGCAGACAGATGTTATTCATATTATAACACAACCCGCATTCTTTTTTAATAGTTGATTTACCATTTATATGTCTGTTTCCGGACAGTTATGATCTGTTTTATCCCCCAATATATGGCGGCAAATGAATCATGCTTTCAATAACGCAAGATATAAATCTTGACATTCAGCAGAAAATACAATATAATATTTTCCAAAGGGCGTTAACAACGTAGCAATAATTGAAACGTTTTTAGGGATCGCAAACCTTCGGCATAAAAACAATAATGTGAGTTGCAGGAAAAATGTCACGAATAAAAAAACAAAGCAAAGAAATACGGCAAAAAAGCCGCAGACAGATAAAAGCAGAATTCATAAGTATCGGAGCTATGCTTGTTCTCGAACTTGCGATAATAATATCGGCCGTTTTTACAGGCATAAATTACACGAACTGTAAAAATAACTGCACCGAACCGCTCGATGCAGTTGTAACATCTGTTTCAGAGGATCGCATTTTAACGCATAACACCAAAAGTACCGGCGGGAATTACAAATATATCACTGAGACCACTGCGACAATTTCCGTCACAACCGACGGGATATTCAATGAAAAAACGATCACCAGCGATGCGCAGTATTTCAAAAAAGGACAGGAACTCAGAATTTACTACGATCCCGGAAATCCTTCCCGCTATTATATCGGGGAACAGCTGGAAGTAACAAGAAAAACATTCATTGCACTGATCGTTATTGCCGCGTTGTGGCTGACAGCCTGTACGGCAATTTCATTCATCGTTTTTAAACACTATAAGAAATACAAAATGGGAGAATGAGGTGTATTATGCAGAGAAATGGTTGCGTAAAAATCGGTGATACCGAGATGTATTATGTTTCATTCGGAAGCGGCAGCAAAAATCTGATCGTATTGCCCGGACTTTCAGACGGACTCGCAACCGTAAAAGGTAAGGCATGGATACTGTCTTTTCCATATAAGAAATTCTTACGGGACTATACAGTCTATATGTTCAGCAGAAAGAATAAAATGCCCGAAGGTTATTCTATAAGGGATATGGCGAACGATCAGGCTATAGCCGCTCAAAAGCTTGGGATCGGGCAGTTTTATCTTCTTGGTGTTTCGCAGGGCGGAATGATCTCTCAATACATTGCCATAGATCATCCGGAAATGTTAAGGAAACTGATCCTTGCAGTTACAGCTCCCTATGCGAATATTGTTGTCAAAAACGCTGTTTCCGCCTGGGTAGGTATGGCGGAGCGCGGTGATCACAAGGCTCTTATGATCGATACAGCTGAAAAAATGTACTCTGAAAAGTATCTCCGTAAAAACAGGAAGTACTTCCCTGTTCTTGCCGGATTCACAAAGCCAACGGATTATGACCGCTTTATGAAAAATGCCTGCGCAATCCTCGGATTTGATGCACGCGGCGAACTGTCAAAGATCACCTGTCCCACGCTGATAATAGCGGGAGAAAATGACAACACTGTCGGAAACGATGCCCCTTATGAATTGAGCGAAGGGATTTCCGACAGCGAAATATATATTTACGAAGGTCTCGGTCACGGTGCATTTGAAGAAGCCAAAGACTTTTATGATCGTGTTCTGGCATTCTGTGATAAATAAAGTTCTATGTATCTGTAAATCAGAATAGCGGGATCTGATCTATTATCTCAAACATTCCCATAAACCCGCGCAGTTTCGTACCGATATCCGTCTCCGGTGGGAGGAGAGCAAGCGCTACCTGAAAAGGCTCGGCAACGTTTGCATCTGTCTGTTTAAGATAGGCGTAATCGCCCCGGATATCGGTCACAATAAAATCGTGTTGTTCCATAATACCAACCTCTTTTGTTTTGTAAAACAGCTCCGGTACATCTGTTATTTCAGTTTTCTTCTTCGATCTTCACTGCTTCGGTTTCCGTCCACGCCGGTCTGAATCCGCAGTTAACAGCAATGTTCTGTGAAGGTATATTTGCGGCTGCGGTACCGTAAAACGGGACATCGCCCATTTCGATGATCCTGTTTTTCAGCAGACTTACGAGATAAGAGCCTATTCCTTTTGAACGATATTCCGGGAGGACATCTATCCCGATCTGCTGCCAATGCGGAGCGTCCTCAGAGCAGCCCGTCATGCCCATGATGTTATCCCCGTCAACCGCCATGCAAACGATCCTGTCAGGACGAACGGGACAGCGGACAGGAAATGCGATCGCATTCGGGAACCTCTCATCACCGTAGAACCGGTCTATTTCACTGTCGTACAGCCACTTCACAGGAAAACGTTCCTCCGTCGCAACATTCCGGTAAGGCAGAAACAAGTGATGTGTCGGATTAATCTTATAGCCGTATTTTTTCATTTCTTCATTCAGTTCTGTAAGATTATCGAATTCAAACAGGCTGTGCCCTTCCCTGTTTCTTACAAATCCACGCAGAAAATCTTGCAGACATTCATCTGCCATGATCACGGTATTTCTGCCGAGCGTCACCATTTGCAGGAACGGCTTGCCCGGGCTGTAACTTCTTCTTCCCTCATTCAGCTTTGAAACTGTGATGATA
>JAFVBZ010000222.1 GCA_017479645.1 Ruminiclostridium sp.
AAACGTTCTCGGACTTGCCGCTTGTTGCTGCTCCTGTTCCGACTTTGTATGTCGTTGTGATCGTGTAGCCCGCCTTGGTTACGGCAGTCTCGGTGATGTAATACTCACCGCTGTCCTTCTCAACATCAAAGCTTGCGCTCCAGCTGTTTGCCGTGAGGTTCTTGCTTTCTACAAGCGAGTTGTCGGAAGCCTTGTGAAGCTCCGCGGTAATGCTTGTGATGTCGATCGGATCACCTGTCCAGGATTTCAGAACATTGATCTTGACATAGGTTACAGGTACGATATCTTCCTCTGCATTGTTGATAATCGTTACAGTAGAATCCGCTGCGGAAGAGATGTTATCCGACTGATTGCTTGTTGCTGCTCCTGTTCCTACCTTGTAAGCAGTAGAGATCAATGTATATCCGGTATTCAGTCCGGTAACATCTGTTTCCTTTACATAGTAGTTTCCGCTTGCTTCATCAACAGTGAATGTTCCCGTCCAGTTATGCTCAGCATCAAGTACCAGCGGATCACCTACTGCACTGTCATCGGCAGCTTTGTAAAGTCTTACCGTAACACTTCCGAGAGCGGTTGCATCAGTAAGATCACCTTCCCACTCTTTTCTGACAGTTACAGTATAAGAGCCTATTTCTCTGTTGATAATGCTGAGATTTCCGTTTGCATCTACACTTGCATTATCATTTGAATTAACAGTTGTATCGAACGGCTTTATAACACCGTTTTCCACTGTAAATCCGACAGGATCGATACCGAAATATCCCGAAGGAGCAGTCGTTTCTGTGATCCTGTATTGTCCGTCTTTCAGACCGAGGAATACTGCCGTATTCCCCTCAAAGCTGAACGATGTACCGCTGAGTTCGGTATTAACAGTAGTATCGGTCTTGCCGTACTTTGCACCTGCGAGAGTTCCGCCGGAGGTTTTGGCAGGTGATATGAATTCGAGAGTGAATGCGGCATCCGATGTTGTAATGATATTGCCGCTGATATCCTTCTTGTAAATGCTGATCTTGCTGATACTGTCCTTTACAAGAACTATTCCGTCCTTAAGCTCGCCGCTTCCCGTGACAGATGTAACCTTTCCGTCATCGCCGACGACAAATACAACATCGGTGGCTATGAGCTGATATCCGTCGGGAGCAACAGTCTCTCTCAGCGTATATGTTCCTGCATCAAGCGGACCTACCTTCCATGTCTCGCCGACTACGGAAGTATAGTCGGTACCCACCTGTTTGCCATCACTGTCGAAAAGCTTGAGTACAGCACCGGCAAGTTCCTCGTTTCCGGTCATATCGGTCTTGGATATCTCAACTTTGGGCTTGGGAACTTCCGCATCGCTTACAGTAAGCGTCTGCGTTGTGCTGTTGTATTCCATTTTGCCCTTGCTGACATCGCCGTTGACTGCGCTTGCATTTTTTATAGTGCCGCCCTCGACCGTAAACTTAAATACGGAATCCGTGATATAGTAAACCTTTCCGCCATCTGCAGTAAATCTGTCGGAAGTGCCGTCGCCTGTCTCGATAAGCACATAATCGCTGTCTTCGGCAATAGTCGATACATGCGTTGTACCGTCGGACACCCAGCTGTCAACAGCTGCCGCACCGGGCTTGGGAGTATTGTCGGTATTGAGATCGGACTTCTTATAGACAGCAATCTTTGCGCCGATGACCTCATCTTCCCCGGTCATATTCTTCTTGTCAACATTCAGCTTTGCTTCAGCTCTCTCCGCATCGCTTACAGTAAGTGTCTGCGTTGTGCTGTTGTATTCCATTTTGCCCTTGCTGACATCACCGTTGACTGCGCTTGCATTTTTTATAGTGCCGCCCTCGACCGTAAACTTAAAAACGGAATCCGTGATATAGTAAACCTTTCCGTCACCTGCAGTAAATCTGTCGGAAGTGCCGTCACCGGTCTCGATAAGCACATAATCGCCGTCTTCGGCAATAGTCGATACATGCGTTGTACCGTCGGACACCCAGCTGTCAACAGCTGCCGCACCGGGCTTGGGGGTATTGTCGGCATTGAGATCGGACTTCTTATAGACAGCAATCTTTGCGCCGATGACCTCATCTTCCCCGGTCATATTCTTCTTGTCAACATTCAGCTTTGCTTCAGCTCTCTCCGCGTCGCTTACAGTGAACTTTGCCGGGGAAGTGCTTGTTGCGGCATCGTATGTAATGAAGCCGTTCTCCCTGTCATCATCGGTAACAGCGCCGGCATGACTGCCGGAAACCGAAGTTATGCCGTCGGAGGTCACAGTAAACTTTACTGCGGAAGGAGTTACCTTATAGGTCTTGCCTTCATCGGTGAATTCATCGCCTGTCTCGATAAGAACATAATTTCCGTTCGGCAGTGATATTGTCTTTTCGCTTCCGTCGGAAGTCCATTCCTTGACAGCGGTCTTTCCGGCAAGAGGCTTGTTGTCCCCGTCCACATCTTCCGCCTTATAGATAGCGAGATGTGCGCCGGTAAGCTCCTTATCACCTGCGATATTGGTTTTGTCAACGATAAACTTCGGAGCGGTGGTATTGGTTATCCTGCTGGAAACTACCGAGCCGGATGAATTGTCATCGGGAAGCTTGACATCAGTAAAGCTGCTGCTCCATGAGGTAGCGTAGTCCTCGATCTGCTTCTCGTCGATAGTGTAGGAGTACTTGATCTCATCGCCGCTCAGAAGCTTCTCCGACCCGGTGAGCTTAAGAGCAAACAGCCATGTTCCGTCCTCCTGGATCGCCGCATTTTCGTGTACGATGATATCGGTATCGTACTCTTCGGTCTGATTTGTTGTAAGATTGGTTTTTACGACATGAAGAGTCAACCTGTCGGGTCTTTCGGCAAGAGTATCATTCACCCATTCCTTCTGCATATCGAAAATAATAGTATTTTCTTTAGTACCCGCCTGGACATCTGCGTTGCAGTGGTAATCGCTGTAGCCTATCTGAACGGTCTTTGACATGCTGTCCTTACTGCTGTTGTGGATCACAACAGTATTCGAGTATCTTGCAGTCTCCTCAACGTCATAAACATTTTTCTGCATCTTCTCATAAGTACACTCATAAGTGATCTTATAAGATGTCCGGTCTTCAAGGACGAATCTCATCTTCGTACCGACACCGGTCTTGATGACCTTACTGTCCTCGAGCTTCACTCCGTCGAGATAGAAGAAGTTTCTTACTGTTCCTTCTTCTTTATTGTAATCGGGATTTTTGACAACATCGTACCATATTGTTGTCGTTGTATCCTCATCGTATTTCTTCTTCTCTATCTTTATCCTGGAATTGTCCTTGATATCGATATTACCGCCGAGCCAGTCGTCAACGATGATTATTCCGTCGTCCGAAAGCTTTGCCGCGGGTTCGTTTATAGTAACGGTATAGCTGATGCTTCCCTCGGCATCACCGGAAGAACCGGGCTGTGCCCGGTAGGTCTTACCGCAGATCTCACCTGCAGGCGTGAGCTTCTGCGACGCAGAGACATGCTTTGCCTGGAGAGTGTCGTTATAGTAAACATCGGCATTGTTTGAAACGTTGATTTCTTCGCCGTAATTTACCGCTTTGGAAACTTCCTCATCAGAAGGCGCAGTAGCATAGAATATCCTGAGTTTATATCCGCGTGCGGCAGCATCTGCAATACTGTCATCGACGGTTATAGTGAACGTCGTCACATTATCCGCGGCAGATGCAGAGATACGGCTGTCAAATTTCAGCGAATCCGGGATCTCGTTGTACTTTCTCGCATAATAATCGTTTGCATTATCATCGCATACAAGGCTCACCGAACCCGGGTAATACTTGTTTCCGGCAGATACAGTATCAATGACAGTAAGCTCTTTGCCGGATTCAAGCGCGCTCTTCGGTTCAAGCCTTACTTCCCAGAACGCGAGAACCGGGAAGTCACCGCCGTTTCCGTATCCTTCAACAAGACCGTCGCCGTTGTTGGTGAGCTTCTTTGCGGAAAGATAGGGGGCATATTCCGCATCATCGGTATTGCTTCCGGTATGTACATTGCCCTTGTAATAGTTAGCTGTTATGGAATTCTTGTATCTGAAGAATTCTTTTGTCGCGTTGGACAAGTGACCGCTCAGATCACCGCCCATGACAGTGTCATAGGACATTCTGAGCGTTTTCCCGGCTAATTCGGGATGATCTGCAATAAGAGCGGCGGTATTTATCGAGAATCTGAATCCCGCGTCGCTTAACGGATCAAATACAGTGTCATCATCATAACCGTACCACTGATTGACCTTTCTGTATTTTAAGCTTCCGTCAACAATATAGGACGCGATCGGTACGCTGTTGCCGTCAACAGTGAACGTGAAACCGGAGATATCGGTTTTAAGAAGAGCCACGTTATGGAATTCCACAGGCGAGTACTCATTCAGTACCGCACCGTCCTCTATCTCGATCCGGTCTGCATCATCGGTTTCCGGAATAAGAATGTCGGCATTCCATTTCATAATGTAGGAATCCGGATCTGCACTTGCCAGTTCCTTATAAGCGCTTCCGACAGTACCCACACTTCCGTTTACCGGGACAGAAGTCTGGGCTTCGTAGGTTTCGTAATTTTTATAAACCGACTTTGCCTTATTCTCGACCTTAGGATCGGAACTTGTGATTATATCATCGTCAACCGCAGGAGTAGTATATTCTATATAGTAGTTGCCGTTTCCGTCGGGGATAAAGGAGCTGCTGCCGATCACAACGGACTTGTCCCCCGATACGGTATAACTGATGCCCTTTTCGTCAAGAGCGGTTTTCAGATCTTCAATATCAAGATTTTTGCCGACGGTATCGGTGACCGAAAGCGTCGAGATATCTCCGCCTGTCAGTGTGCCTATAATACCGGGCTTGAAAGTAACTCTCCAGGTTATCTGTTTTGTGGACTCATTATAGGATCCGCTCTTTTCAGTAGTCGGTCCCGAAAGCCAGATAGAGCTGTTCGCAGATACCTGCTTGTCCTCGACATAGTTATTATAGTCGGCAACAACATCATTGGAAACAGAGGGATCTCCGCTGACGATACCGTTGATAACGCTGTCCGGGTCAACTCTGAGGGAGTATGTAAGCTCGTTCGATCCGCTCAGAGTGGGCATCTCCACAACAAAAGTATTGCCCGACCCCGATGAAGTTATCGGTTCGCCGTTCAGTTTCAGATTTTCCGGAGATCCGATGAAAACATCGGCATCGAATGTATCGGTAACCTTGACATTCCGCATCGTACTGCCGTTTGTAACTGTAAGATTTATCTTATAGTCCTGATACCAGCTGTCTCCCGACTTGTACATATTTCCCGAAGAAGCCTTGCCTACGGAGAGACTGCCGGGAACGTATGTACAGGACAGATCAAAGATCGGGTTAAGATCGATCTTGCCGTCTTCAAGACCGTCAGCATTCGCCCTTATAACCATGCTGACATCACAGGATCCCCTGAAATCGTCGTCATGACCTACCGTCGGCCGTACAGTGATCATGATCTTTCCGGAGCCCGGATCATACTCATAATGCGCAACGGAAGAAACTCTTTCAACAGTCGTGGGCTCAAGATAAGGCTCAACATTCTTGCACTTTTTCAGATTATCAACTACAAATATAAACTTTGATGTACCGTCACTCTTTTCAGTTTCAAAAGTGCCTGCGTCCCATGAAAGACTGAATGAAAGCACATCTCCGTCTTTAACTTCCTGGTTTTCCGAAACAGGCTCTCCGTTGATCTTCAATCCGTCGAATACAACAGTTGCCCCATATTCGCTTTTAGCATCTTCATGTGTGACATTATGCTCGTCTATGATCTTTATAGTAAGCGGTTCGGCTTCTGCACCCGATCTGATGTTCCAGTCATTAAGGCACAGCAATACCATAACAATGCTCATTACAAAGCATACTATCCTTATACTAAGCGGTTTTCTGTAAGTCATTTGTCACCCTCCCTGCGAAAATATTTTGCTTTGTTCACAACAGCGACGAGAAATGAACAAGGCGTGCTTATCGTCCTCATTGACGAAAAAGAATCTGAGCAAAACATACTTTTATCCCCCTCTTTAAGATAAAAATGAGTAATTTGCTTGAAAGACATAGTGATACATTATCATTTTATCATATTTTATATATGATGTCAATCGGAATGATGTTAAAATATACAGCCTGTTATTTAGCACATTTGCATTAAATATGAACAATCGCACTCGAGCCGTTCATAAAAGCAAGCGGCGCGAACGTGCTCCTTTCTATCACCGGTTTCAAGATTATTATCCATAATTTTCAGCTTATTTTCCATTTATTTTTGACATTATCGAGATTATAATATATATAACAGCTCACTTGGAAGGAGAAATGGAATGAAGAAGCAATATCAGTCAGATATTACCGGCTATAAAGCTGCCGGTTTCATCGGTAATTACCAGGAACTTGTGCGCGGTACAGTCATACCATATCAGTATGATGTTCTCTGCGACAAGGCAGGCACAGAAAAAAGCCATGTCATCGACAATTTCAGAAATGCGGCGAAAGCACTGCGGGGCGAAGATACAGGCGACGGATTCTATGGAATGGTATTCCAGGATTCGGACGCGGCAAAATGGCTTGAAGCAGCAGCATACTCACTTGCCGTAAAGCCCGATAAGAAGCTTGAAGAGCTTGCAGACGAACTTATCGCACTCATCGCATCAGCGCAGGACAAGGACGGCTACATCAACACATACTATACAGTAAAAGACCGTGAAAAGCGCTGGACAAACCTGCTGGAAGGACACGAGCTTTACTGCTCCGGACACCTTATGGAAGCGGGAGCGGCATACTATGAAGCTACCGGGAAGCGTGAACTGCTGGACGTATGCCTTAAAAATGCTGAGCATATTTACGAGCGTTTCGTAAAGAACGGGACCGAGGGCTATCCCGGTCACCCGGAAGTCGAGCTCGCGCTGATGAAGCTGTATCGGGCAAGCGGAGAAGAGCGCTGTCTTGAGCTTGCAAAGCACTTTATTGATGTCCGCGGAGTTGATCCCGACTACTACCGCAAAGAGTGCGAGCGGCGGAACTGGTCGGTATGGGGTGCGAACGCGAATGACGGTACATATCAGCAGAGCAATATGCCTGTACGCAGAATGAATGATGCCACCGGACACGCGGTCAGAGCGGTTTATCTTTATACTGCAATGGCTGACCTTGCCGGAGAGCTTGGTGACAAGGAGCTTGCGGAAGCCTGCGGCAGACTCTGGGACAGCATCACCTCCCGCAGAATGTATGTTACGGGCGGTATAGGCTCCACAGTTCACGGCGAGGCATTTTCCACGGACTACGATCTCCCCTCCGATACTGCATATTCGGAGACCTGTGCTGCGATAGGGCTTATGTTCTTCGCATCAAGAATGCTGGAGCTGAACCCGGATTCCCGGTTTGCTGACGTTATGGAGCAGGCTTTCTACAACACCGTGCTTTCCGGAATGTCCCTTGACGGAAAGAGCTTCTTCTATGTTAATCCCCTCGAAAGCATACCCGGCATATCCGGTATTTCTCCCACGCACCGTCACTGCGTTCCGGTGCGTCCGGGCTGGTACACCTGCGCATGCTGTCCGCCGAATGTGGCAAGAACGATAATGTCGTTCGGCAAGTACGCTTACGGCGAGAATGAAGATACCGCATTCTGCCACCTTTACGCAGCCGGCAGTGTGAAGCTGAACAACGGTATCTCGTTCGACTGCGAGACCCGGTACCCCTTTGACAGCAAAGTAAGCTACAGCATCATCTCCGGCGGCAGGATAGCATTCAGAATACCGCACTGGAGCCGCAGCACCCCGATCAGCGTCAACGGCAAACCAATCTCAGCCGAAACGGTAAACGGATACGCATATCTGGAGGTTTCCGACGGCGATGAGGTAACGCTTGATCTTGACTGTGAACCGCGTTTCGTTTACGCGTCGCAGAAAGTTCCCTCGTTGAGCGGAAAGCTCTGTCTGTGTAAAGGACCTCTCGTTTACTGCTTTGAAGGCGTTGACAACGGCGGAGATGTATTTGATCTCCGGCTCAGCCCGGATACGAAGATAACCGAAACCCGAGCAGAGGGTCTTGACGGTATTCCCGCGCTTGAAATGCAAGCGGAACGCGAAAAAGACGACGGTTCGCTGTACAGCTTCAACGAGCCGGAACGCCAAAAATGCACGGCGAAAGCTGTACCGTACTTCTGCCGTGCAAACCGCGAAGAAACAGCGATGAGAGTCTGGCTCCCTCGTATTTAGGTCGCTTGCGCTCGAGAAGAGTCGCTTGCGCTCGAG
>JAFVBZ010000223.1 GCA_017479645.1 Ruminiclostridium sp.
ATGGTGCCGATCAACGCGGGCGAACTCTCCGATAACTTCAAGTTCGTTAAGGAGAACATGATCTGTAAGGTACTGTCCTACAAGGGCAAGGTATTCGGCGTTGAGCCTCCTACATTCGTAGAGCTTGAGATCACCGACACAGAGCCCGGCATCAAGGGCGATACCGCTACCAATGCTACCAAGCCCGCTACCGTAGAGACAGGCGCAGAGATAAAGGTTCCGCTGTTTATCAACACCGGCGACCGTATCCGTATCGACACCCGCACCTGCGTGTACATGGAGCGTGCATAATTGATTTGATTTGAGAGGAAGTGTTCGTCATGGAACTTTCTAAAAAGGTCGGATATGTTCGCGGTCTTATGGCTGGACTGAACATTGACGAAAATACTCCCGAGGGCAAGGTGCTTGCCGCAATGGCAGATGTGCTCGAGGAAATGGCTGATGAGATCGAAATGATGGAAGACGCAATGGACGATATGTATGAAAGTATGTCCGACGTTGAGAACATCAAGGAAATGCTTGGCGATATCTATGATGAGGACGACGACATTCTTGATGACGATGATTTCGATGACGATGACGAGGAGTTTGAGCTTATCGAAGATGGCGATATGACACTTGAATTCGGCGACTTTAGGATCAACGGTAAAAAGAACCCTAATTCATAAGTTTGGGTCTTGAATATTTTACGCAGAACAGAAAAATTAATTATGTTTCAAGGGGTGGTGAGATTCCACACCGGCGGTGAGTTCAGGTATTTGCTTTGAATACAGTCCGCAAACCGGCTCCTACGAGGGTCGGCTGAATCGGTGAGATTCCGATACCGACGGTGGGCGCGAGTTTACTCGTTCCCGTACAGTCCGGATGAAAGAAGCATGCTATGCAGATCGCAGCGTCCCCCGTATTATACGTATGGGGGACTTTTTATTTGCACAACAGGTTTCTTCCTAAATATAAGTTCCAGGTTTTATTGTTAGGAGGAAAAAATATGAGTACTAATTCTGTGGCAGAAAATACTGCCGTTAAGAAAATGGATATCAAAAAGCTTTGCGTATTGGCGCTGTTTACTGCGCTGGGATATATATGCGTGTTTGTTTTCAGATTCAAGATACAGTTTCTGACGCTTGAATTTAAGGACACATTTATCGTACTTGCGGGCTTTGTATACGGTCCCTTCGCAGCGCTGGGAGTTTCCTTTGCCGAAAGCTTGCTTGAAATGCTTACATTATCCGACACCGGATTCTGGGGAGCGCTTATGAACTTCTGCGGAAGCGCTGCGTTTGCCTGTACGGCGTCGCTGATATACAAGTACAACAAGAGCTATGTCGGCGCTATAATCGGGCTTATCGCATCGGTATTTTCCATGACCGCGGTCATGATACTGATGAACCTGCTGATAACTCCGATATATATGCACGCTCCGGTCAAAACGGTCATTGGAATGATAGTTCCGCTGCTTCTGCCGTTCAACATCTTAAAGAGCCTGCTGAATGCCGGATATGCCTTCATTCTCTACAAGCCGATAGTTTCCGCGCTGAAAAGCGTTCACGCGCTCCCTCATGGAATGGACAACGGCTTCAAGCTCAACAAACGCTCCGTAGTCGGAATGCTGATAGCGGCGGTCATAATAATTGCTTCTATCGCAGTGGTCATCTCTCTGTTCGGAGGAACCTTCGAGGTAGTAAAGCAAGCCGGGTAAAATAGTTTTTCTGCGTAAAATAAATATTTGATCTTATCGGCGTGCCTGCGGGTGCGCCGAATTCTTTTATTGATTATTCCGAAAAGTGTAACCTTTTCTGCAAATTTACTGATTATCATAGTGAAGGGAGAAAGGAGGCGTGAG
>JAFVBZ010000224.1 GCA_017479645.1 Ruminiclostridium sp.
ACGGATACGGAAACCGAGTCACCGCGCTCAAGAGTGGACGAAGCAGTAATTATAATGCCGAGGTCGGCAACTTCCTTAAGCACTACAAGCGGCATCTGAAAGATATACAAAACAAGAAGGAGATGAAGAAATTATGCCGGAAAACAGCATGATATTATCGGCAGAACAGCAGGACGCTTACCGTCTCGATGCGGAGCTCAAGCATAACGCTCAGACCGTTATCGGCGGTATCATAGAGATCGGGCGCTGTCTGAAGGAGATCAACGACCGCAAGTTGTATGAGTTGCTTGGCTTCAGCGGCCTTGCGGAATACGCGGAAGCGGCTGTTGGACTCAAAGAAAGAGCCGCCTACAACTACATAACTGCATACGAGACCTATGGCGAACAGGGATTACAGCAGTACGGACAGCTCGGCATCACAAAACTTGTCGCTCTGGCTCAGCTCAACGACGAAGATCGGACAGAGATGCTCGAAAGCGGCAAGGCAGAAGAACTTTCCACTCGTAAGCTCAACGATGAAATAAAGAAGCTCAAAGGTGAGAATGATCAGCTCCGCTTCCAGTTCGACGATATTACCGACAACGTGAAAAAGCAGGACGCGGAGATTGCCGATAAGGATGCCGAGATCGCGGACCTTACAAAGCAGCTTGAAGAAGTTCAGCGTCCGGTCGTTGCTTCTATGACCGATGAGGAAAAGGACGAAATACGGCGGGAAGCCGAAAAGAAAGCCCGTGCTGATGCTGACAAGGAAGTCGAGCGCTGGAAAAGCATGAAAGAAAAGGATGCAAAGACTTATGAGAAGGCTATCAAGGACTATGAGACCGATGCCGAGAACCGCGAAGGTATCATAGAAGACCTTAAAAAACAGCTTGAAGCGGCAAAGGCGAAAGCCCCGGCACCTGTCCCGACTGGCAACAAGGAAGCCCTGAAGTTTTATCTCAAGTCTATTCAAACTGCGTATATCGGAGCTGTCGAAGTGCTAGAAAGCTTTGACGCAAACGAGCGGGAAAAGTACAAGACAGCTCTGCTCACGATAGCCGGAGATATAAAGTCTGCGGTGGAAAATATGTAAAGGAGTAACACAATGGTAAAGATCAACAATCTCGAAATAGAAAATGTAAAGAGGGTCAGAGCTGTCAAGCTCCAGCCCTCTGAAAAAGGACTCACGATAATCGGCGGAGACAACGGACAGGGTAAAACCTCTGTCCTTGACGCTATCGCATGGGCGCTGGGCGGCGACAAGTTCAAGCCGTCCACCCCCGAACGCGAAGGCTCTGTAGTTCCGCCTTTTCTTCATGTGGAGCTGTCGAACGGTCTTGTCGTAGAACGCAAGGGTGACAAGAGCTCCCTGAAGGTCATAGACAAGAACGGCAACAAAGGCGGTCAGCAGCTTCTTAATGAGTTCGTTGAGGCTCTGGCGCTCAATCTGCCGAAGTTTATGCAGGCAACGGCGCGGGATAAGGCGGACACACTTCTGAAGATAATCGGTGTCGGAGATCAGCTGTACGCACTTGAAGCGGAAGAGCAGCGCTTATACAATACCCGTACCGGTATCGGTCAGATTGCAGATCAGAAGGCAAAATATGCAAAGGAAATGCCGATATATACAGGCATTCCGAAGGAACCCGTTTCCGTGTCCGAACTTATCAGACAGCAGCAGGATATACTTGCCCGGAACGGTGAGAACCAGCGCAAGCGCGAACAGCTTGAACGGTATGGACGTGAGCTTGCCGAAGCTCGGACGGCTCTTACGGCTGCGCAGGAACGGCTTTCACAGGCAGAGGCAAATGTAGAGATTGCCCGGAAGTCTGCCGAGGATCTTCACGACGAAAGCACGGCGGAGCTTGAAGCCAATATCGCGGATATCGACCAGCTCAACGCAAAGATACGGGCTAACCTCGACAGAGAACGCGCTGAGATCGAGGCTGACGGCTACAAGAAACAGTATGAAGATCTTACAGCGCAGATCGAGAAAATAAGGCAGGATAAACGTGACCTGCTGAACGGTGCGGAGCTTCCGCTTGAGGGGCTTTCCGTAGAGCGCGGAGAACTTACATACAACGGCTTTAAGTGGGACAATATGAGCGGCTCGGAGCAGTTAAAGGTTGCTACAGCTATTGTCAGAAAGCTCAATCCGGAATGCGGTTTCGTGCTTATGGATAAGCTGGAGCAGATGGACACGAAAACTCTTTCGGAGTTCGGTGCATGGCTTGAACAGGAAGGCTTACAGGTCATTGCTACAAGAGTAAGCACCGGCGGAGAATGCAGTATCATAATAGAAGACGGCTACATTAAGCCGGAAGAACCCAAAAAGTGGAAGGCAGGTACATTTTAATGAATATCACCAGAGGAAAGATAATTAGCGCAAAGAAGGTCGTTATATACGGTCCTGAGGGTATCGGCAAATCAACGCTTGCGGCACAGTTCCCGGATCCGCTGTTCATCGACACCGAGGGCAGCACCAAAGAAATGGACGTTGCACGTCTGGATAAGCCGGAGAGCTGGGAGTTTCTTCTTGCGGAGCTTGAATTTGTGAGAACGCAGCGTCCCTGCGGAACTCTTATCATAGACACCATAGATTGGGCGGAACAGCTCTGTATCAAGAATGTATGCGATAAGGCAGGAAAGAAAGGAATTGAAGATTTCGGGTACGGCAAAGGCTACGTTTACGAAAAAGAAGCGTTTCAGCGTTTGCTTACTGCGCTTGACGGTGTTATCTATGCCGGTATCAATGTTGTTCTGACAGCTCATGCAGCACTCCGGAAATTTGAACAGCCGGACGAAATGGGAAGTTATGATCGGTGGGAGATGAAACTTGGAGCGAAAACAACAAATCTCATATCTCCGCTTATAAAAGAATGGGCTGATATCGTACTCTTCGCGAATTACAAGATATTATCCGTAGCCGCAGACGATAAGGGCAAGAAGCACAAGGCGCAGGGCGGCAAGCGTATCATGTACACCTCGCATCACCCGTGCTGGGACGCAAAGAACCGTTACGGACTTCCGGAAGAGATCCCTATGGAGTATTCGGCGATAGCACATATATTCGCTGCCGTTCCGACAACTGCTCCGGCTGATATGACAACCGGTTCGACAACTCCGCCGCCTGTTTCGGCAACTGTTCCGGTAAATACGGCTACTGCGCCGAATATGCCGCCTCCTGCTCCGACAAATACACCGCCTGCACCGAGTCAGGCACCGGAGCCGTCTTACATACAGAATATCCCGCCTGATGAACTGCCCGTACAGCAGACACAACAAGCTGCAACTGTACAGACCGCTCCTGCACCTTCTCCAACACCGCCACGCGCCTCAGGACTGCCGAAAGCACTTGTTGATCTTATGACAGCCAATCACGTTACGGAAGAAGAGATAAGGCAAGCGATCGCTATCAGGAGATACTATCCGGAAGATATGCCGATAACAGCTTATGATCCTGCATTTATAGACGGCGTTCTGATAGGAGCATGGAATCAGGTGCTTGAAGTAATAGAAAAGCAAGTCAGGTATCCATTTTAATTAAAATATACGGAGGTTTACAACAATGGCAGAACAGGTAATTGACAGAGAATTAGGCTGGGACGATCAGATAGAACGTGAAAGTGATTTTATACTCGCTCCTGCAGGTGACTATGATTTTGTGGTGACAGGCTTTGAGCGTGCGAGGCACGAAGGCAGTCCGAAGCTCCCACCTTGCAATAAAGCGGTGGTATCTATTCAGATCAGCACCCCTGAGGGAGATGCAACGATCAAGCACAATCTTTTCCTGCACACAAAGACCGAGGGAATGCTGTCAGCATTCTTCATCGGTATAGGACAAAAGAAACATGGCGAACCGCTGCGTATGAACTGGAACAACGTTATCGGAGCAAGAGGAAAATGCAAGGTCGGGATCCGTGAGTATAAAGGTGATGACGGAGAGATCAAGCAGTTTAATGAGATCAAGAAGTTCTATGAACCGACAGCTCCGGCGCAGACACAGCAGTACCAGAATCAATTTATGCCGCAGTCAACACAGTACACCAATTATCCCAATCAGCCTGCACAGCAGCAGTATCAGACACCGCCTCAGACACCTGCACAGGGCGGAGTATGGAAACCGGGTAGTTTCTAAATGGAGCTTCGTCCATATCAGCAAGAAGCGAAAACGGCGGTCTTTAATGAGTGGGAGCAGGGTCACGACAAGACTCTGCTCGTTCTCCCGACAGGAACGGGAAAGACAATCGTTTTCGCGAAGGTTTCCGAGGAATGTGTGCGGCGCGGCAAGCGTGTTCTCATACTTGCCCACAGAGGTGAGCTGCTGGAGCAGGCAGCAGACAAGATACTATCCGCAACAGGTCTCGGTTGTTCCGTAGAAAAAGCGGAGCAGTCCTGCATAGGTTCGTGGTACCGTATCACCGTCGGGAGCGTTCAGACGCTTATGACAGAAAAGCGGCTATCGCGGTTCAGCAAGGATTATTTCGATAATATCATCATTGATGAAGCACATCACTGTATCTCAGACAGCTATCAAAGGATCCTCAATTATTTCGCGGAAGCTCAGGTGCTCGGCGTTACAGCTACACCGGATCGCGGCGATATGAAGAACCTCGGACAGGTTTTCGACAGTCTCGCGTATGAATACACTCTTCCGAAAGCAATAAAAGAAGGCTATCTGTCACCGATAAAGGCGGTCACGATACCGCTCAAAATCGATATGACAGGCGTAGCGACACAGGCGGGAGATTACAAGGCGGCAGACATTGACACGGCTCTTGACCCGTATCTGGAAGCTATCGCGGGCGAAATGATGAACTACTGCAAGGACAGAAAGACAGTCGTATTCCTGCCGCTGATAAAGACTTCACAGAAATTCAGAGATATTCTGAACAGCAAGGGCTTTCGGGCGGCAGAGGTCAACGGAAACAGCGATGACCGCGCACAGGTGCTCGCAGACTTCGACAAGGGCGTTTATAACGTACTCTGTAACTCGATGCTGCTTACCGAAGGCTGGGACTGCCCGTCCGTAGATTGCGTGATCGTGCTCCGTCCGACAAAGGTACGGTCTCTGTACTGTCAGATGGTAGGACGCGGAACAAGACTCGCACCCGGCAAGGATCATCTCTTATTGCTCGATTTCCTATGGCATACGGAACGGCACGAGTTATGCAGACCCGCGCACCTTATATGCCAAAACGAGGAAGTCGCTCAGAAGATGACCGCGAACATTGCCGAAGCGGGCTGTCCCGTAGATATTGAGGAAGCCGAACAGCAAGCGAGCGAAGATGTCGTAGCAGAACGCGAGGCGGCTCTTGCAAAGCAGCTTGCCGAGATGAAGAAGCGCAAGCGGGCTCTCGTGGATCCTCTCCAGTTTGAGATGTCGATACAGGCTGAAGACCTGTCAAGCTATGTTCCCGCGTTCGGGTGGGAAATGTCGCCGCCCAGCGCAAAACAGGTGCAGGCGCTTGAAAAGCTCGGTATCTATCCCGATCAGATCGACAACGCAGGCAAGGCACAGAAACTCCTTGACCGTCTCGATAAACGCAGAAGTGCCGGACTTACAACACCGAAGCAGATACGCTTGCTTGAAAAATACGGTTTTCAGCATGTCGGGAATTGGATGTTCGATGATGCAAACAGTATGATCTCACGCATTGCGGCGCTCGGCTGGAATCAGATTCCGAAAGGAATAGACCCTAAGACTTATGTTCCGAAAGGATAAACACAATGGACAATAATTTCGACCTGACAGCGGCTCTTGAATACATAGACCCGGCTTCACTCGATTATCAGGAATGGGTGAATATCGGAATGGCTCTCAAATCAGAGGGCTATTCCGTCACCGTCTGGGATAACTGGAGCAGGAACGACAGCCGCTACCACCCCGGAGAATGTGCAAGGAAGTGGGAGAGCTTCAACGGCGCTCCTAATCCCGTGACCGGGGCTACAATAGTAAAAATGGCAAAGGACAACGGCTGGCTCTGTTATGACAGCCACGAGCTTGACTGGGACGCGGAGATCGGACGGGAGAACACCGACGACCTCGTTGTAGTAAACAAGAACTGGATAGAGGGCAAAGAGATCGCGGAGCCTGCCGTATGGAACCCCGTACAGCAGATAATCACCTATCTCGAAACTCTCTTTGATGTAAATGAAAATGTGGGATATGTAGTCAGCTCTTTTGAAGAAAAAGGCAAATACAAGCCCACAAGCAAAGGAAATACCGACAGAACAGCAGGTCAGCTTATAGAAGCCCTCAGCAAATGCGGCGGCGATATCGGTTCCGTGCTCGGAGATTATAACCCCGCTGCGGGTGCATGGGTGCGTATCAATCCCCTTGACGGAAACGGCGTAAAAAACAGCAATGTTACCGATTTCAGATATGTTCTCGTTGAGAGTGACAGCGTTGAGCTTGAAAGGCAGAACGCTATTATCCGTGAGCTCGAATTGCCTGTTGCAGCCCTCGTTTACAGCGGCGGCAAAAGCGTTCACGCAATTGTAAAAGTTGAAGCCGCAAGCTATGAGGAATACCGCAAGCGCGTTGACTACCTGTTTAATGTGTGTAAAAAGAACGGTCTTGAAGTAGATACCAACTGCCGCAATCCGTCAAGGCTCTCCCGTCTGCCGGGCGTGCAGCGCGGAGACAAGAAGCAGTTTATTATCGATACCAACATCGGAAAAGCCAGCTGGAACGAGTGGAAGGACTGGATCGAGAGTGTGAACGACGATCTTCCCGACCCGGAGAATGTAAGCGATATATGGGACAATATGCCGGAGCTTTCCCCGCCGCTCATTGACGGAGTATTAAGGCAGGGACACAAGATGCTGCTCGCCGGTCCATCCAAAGCCGGAAAGTCGTATGCGCTTATAGAGCTGTGCTGTGCCGTAGCCGAAGGTAAAGACTGGTTCGGCTTCAAGTGTACACAGGGCAGGATAATGTATGTCAATCTGGAGCTTGATCGTGCAAGCTGTATGCACCGTTTCAAAGATGTATATACCGCTCTCGGATATGCTCCAGAACACCTCGGCAATATCGATATATGGAACCTCAGAGGAAAGACCGTACCAATGGATAAGCTCGCACCGAAGCTCATTCGGAGAGCGTCCAAGAAGAATTACATAGCAATAGTGATAGACCCGATATACAAGGTCATTACCGGTGATGAGAACAGCGCGGATCAGATGGCTCACTTCTGCAATCAGTTCGACAAGGTGTGCACGGAGCTGGGGTGCGCGGTGATATACTGCCACCACCACAGTAAGGGCGCACAGGGCGGTAAGCGTTCTATGGACCGTGCAAGCGGTTCGGGAGTATTCGCCCGTGACCCTGATGCACTGCTTGATCTTATCGAGCTGGCGCTTACAGACAAGCTCATAGACGAAGAAAAGAACAAGGCAGTATGTAAGTCCTTGTGCGCGTATCTTGACGCTCACGGACGCTCTGAGAGCTATTCACAGGACGATGCGTGCAGCCGTAAGCAGATGCGGGAGACAGCGCAGCACGTACTTGACGGCTACAGCTACCAGCAGGCTATACAAGCCGCAAACGAAGCCGAGAGACGTGTTGACAGCCGTACAGCGTGGCGGATAGAAGGTACTCTGAGAGAGTTCCCGAAGTTCCCGCCGCTCAATCTGTGGTTTGATTATCCCGTACACCGTGCAGATCTCACAGGCGTTCTGAAGGACGCAAAGGCGGACGCAGATGCACCGTGGATAAACAATTTTAAAAACAAGAAAAGTGATGAAAATCACAAACAGGATCGCATAAATAGCATAGAGATCACCTTTGAGGGACAGGTCAAAGAAGACGGAACGGCAGATATTGCAGACCTCGTAGCTGCCAGCGGAAAGAGCGAAGATACTGTTCGCAGACATCTGAAAGAGCACGGCGGGTTTTGGATTGAAAAAGGAAAATGCGGCAAAAAGCTCAATAATCATAGCCGCAAATAGATTTTTGCGGCTTGCATCTGCCGCACGCAAACTCGAAAAAATTCGACTTTGCGGATAAAAGACGCAAACTCGAAAAAATTCGACTTTGCGGATAAAAGACGCAAACTCGAAAAAAACCGACTTTGCGGAAGACGCACGCAAACCATATTATTTCATAATATGTATTTGCGGCTGTAAGTCGCCGCAAATACTATGATTTCAATAATCTTCACGCGGGCGAGACAACTTGATTGAAAGGAGAAAAACAATGACAGAATTTGAACATAACGTGATACTCATGATGAAGTGCCTGAATAAGAGGCTGTCTGAAATCGTTGAACAACTTCACGAAATGAACGGTCATACCGAGAGTTTCTATATGTCGAAAGACGAGGAAAATGAAGCGGAGGAAGATGAATGATACACGGATTTTTCATGTCGATGAAACCGCCGACGGTCACTCAGCAGGAGCATCAGGTCAGAGTGGTAAAAGGCAAGCCTGTGTTCTATGAGCCCGATGATCTCAAAGATGCCCGTGCAAAACTTATGGCACACCTCGCAGAGCATAAGCCGCCGGAGATGTTCACCTCGGCAGTCCGGCTTATCGTGAAGTGGTGCTTTCCGATCACAAGCAAGCATCACGACGGTGAGTACAAGTACACGAAGCCGGACACCGACAACCTGAACAAGCTGCTCAAGGACTGTATGACTGCTGTAGGCTTCTGGAAAGATGATGCTCTCGTTGCGAGCGAGATCATAGAGAAGTTCTGGGCGAAGATACCGGGTATATATATCCGGGTGGAGGAATTGACAGATGAAAATGGAAGACGTGACACGAGCTGTCGAGAATGAGCTTCCGGTAGTACATACTCATCACGGCACTGCTATCAGCGGATATAAGATCACCGGCGTAATAACGAGATACAGCAAAATACACGGCTGGAAATACTCGCTTGAACTTATGGACGCTTCACAATGCCTTGTGATCGTCAGACCGGAAGATGTTGACCTCGAATGAGAAAAGGAGAAGCATAATGAATGATATCAAAACTGTTGCTGACAAGATCAGGTCTATGAACGATGAAGAACTTGTGCTGCTGTTATCGCAGATTAGCTATGAGGGTTACAAGAACGGGTACAAGCACGCTCTGCACCGCAAGCAGATGAAAGGTGTGAGAGTCACATTTGACATGATGCTCAATGCACACGAACAGCTTATACATAAAAACGCTGAAGAAGTCAGCTTCGGACCGATGCCGGGAATGGGGTCATAATGAGGAGGAAACCATGAAATATGAGATAATAAACCCGTCCGATAAGGTATATATCACAGCGGAAGATGACCTGATAGCAAAAATCGTCTGCTATTACCTTGGTAACGGAATATACATGCTTAAAAACGATAAGGGAGAGCTTTTGACAGGCTTCCTTGACCCGAATATTGATATTGAGGGAAAAGAGCTTGAAAAGTATATTGTTTCTCATGTCAATGATATTGCAGAAGCCTTTGACAGCCTTACTTATGAGGGTGAACGAACGAGCATGAACAATATAGGAAAATCAGCTTATGCTTATGCGGCAGCGTTCAGAGCAGCTGCAAAGCATTGGGAAAGCGAGGAAACCGTCAGTGAGTAGACGCACTATCACAGAGCTTGATGCAGGACAGCTTGACCTTATGTGGAGCTTTCTGCAATTCAAGAAGCGTGCTTTATCATTGGCTGATATTGAGGGGATAGAAAACAATCTGAACTCTATTCGTCAGCTTATGATACAAAAGACTGCCGGACAGAAACAGTACAGCACCGGTGAAGCTCTTGATCTTGCTGATCTCGGAACGTATATAAACCTCGTTGTAATATACGCTATGGGTATTTTCCTTGACGGCGGCTTCGAGAAGCTGAGAGAAATGATAAAAAACGAAAGTGAGGAAAACGAAAATGGTTGAAGTATTAAGGCGCGGAACCCGTCACCGAATCATCTGCCCATCATGCGACAGCCTTCTCGCGTACTGGGAAAAAGACATAGAATACAAAGCAGATTATCAGCTTGAAAACCCGCGATATATTGAATGTCCTGTATGTGGCGCGGATATCACGGTACCACCAGAAAGAGAGGCGAACAGAAACGATGATACCTGAAGGTGTATCAATTACAGTGAAGGTCGAGAATTACGAAGAAGTGATGCGACAACTTGACGATATAAAGCGTAGCGCGGCTGATGTGGTCACTGTTTTATCAGCAATGTGCAAATTAAAATCGTGGGGTGGCTATTGCCCACATTGCGGCAAGAAAATAATAAATGAAAGCGAGGAATAGATATGGTAAAAATGGACACAAAGCCTTGTTCAGTGGCTGTGGAAGAACGGTCACAAGGAAAAGATTCCGCTTATCGTGTTTGGGCATACTGAGCTTCTTACCCAGGAAATGTACGACGAATACTTGAAATGGGTACAGACCGATGAGGGAAAGCAGTACCTCAAGGGCGGAAGCAAGTACAATCCTGAGCTGGATCCAACGAGAGGAGAATAACAATGTTTGATCAGAACATAAAAGCCGACGCCGGCAAGCCGAGACTTACACTTGTTCCGCCGAGGACGAAGATGACAGCTAAAGAATATCTGAGAAGATATAAGGAAATTAACGACAGTATAAACTGCCGTCTTGATGAGATAGCAAAGCTCCGTGAACTTGCTACGAGGCTTTCACCGACTGCAAAGTTTGACCGCTCCGGGAATGTTTCGGATAAGGTCGGACGTTCTGCGGCGAGGATCGTAGATCTCGAAAATGAGATCAATTCACAGATAGACGCTCTTATCGTAACCCGGGAAGAGATAGTACATACGATCTCACAGATAGATGACGAACGGCTGAAAACACTGCTTAAGATGCGGTATATCAACGGCGATAAGTGGGAAAAGATAGCTGAGAGGTTAGGCTACTCGGTAGAACATGTTACGAAACGCCTGCACCCGAGAGCATTAAGTAAAATATGCCCGTATTTGTCCCCTTGACATGTCCCCCTTGACAGGTGTAAAATGATAGCATGGAATATTAGAAATACAGTTCTTGCTGATTTGGACTTCCTTTTATTTCTTCATGCGGAAAGCTCTCGGAAACGGGGGCTTTTCGCATTTTCAGAAAGGTCGTGAGGTAATGACTGACAAACAAAAACGTTTCTGTGAGGAATACCTCATAGATCTGAACGCAACACAAGCTGCGATTCGAGCAGGTTATAAGCCGAGGAGTGCGGGTTCTGTCGGAAGTGAAAACCTTGAAAAACCTGAAATACGCGCCTGCGTAGATCAGATGCTCGCCGATCGTTCCACCCGGACAGGCGTGAACGCTGACAGAGTTGTCCGTGAGCTTGCGAAGATCGCATTCGCGAAAGGCACAGACGTTATCGACACTGAGACAGGAAATGTCCGGGAAGATGCGTCAGACGATGACCGCGCCTGCATTGCCGCTGTCAAGGTGAAGCAGGTAAATGGTGCTGATTTTACAAGTATTGAGCATGAGATCCGGCTCTGTGACAAGGTGAAGGCGCTGGAACTTCTCGGAAAGCATCTCGGAATATTTGAGGACAACATCAATGTTGATGTGAGCGGGGCGGTGAAGATCGTTGACGATATCGGAGACTGAGATCAGGCTGTCTGATATTATCGCTCCGTCGTTCTATGACATTCACCGGGATATAAAACGCGGTCTGCATACTCATTACGCTCTCGGCGGCGGACGCGGTTCCTGCAAATCGACATTTGCTTCCGTAGAGATCGTCAAGGGTATTATGCAGGATCCGAATGCGAATGCAATTGTTTTTCGCAAAGTTGCATCAACACTCGCAGAAAGTGTCCTGGCACAGCTCCAGTGGTCGATTCACGCTCTCGGTGTAGATCATCTGTGGAAGACGAAGCAGTCCCCGATAATGCTTATATATAAGCCTACCGGACAGCGGATAGTTTTCAGAGGAGCCGACAATCCGAGAAAAGTCAAGTCGGTGAAGCTCCCGCGGGGATATATCAAATATGCGTGGTACGAGGAAGTTGACGAGTTCACGGGTCCCGACGAACTGCGAACTATAAATCAGTCGGTGCTCCGCGGCGGTGATAAGTTTGCTGTGTTTTACACGTTCAACCCGCCGAAGACTGCAAAATCGTGGGTAAATACCGAATTCGCAGTTTCCGATGCAGACAGGCTCGTGCATCACAGCACATACCTCGATGTTCCCGTTGAATGGCTCGGTGAGCCGTTCATAGCGGAAGCCGAGCGGCTGAAAAAGACAAACAATACCGCATACAGACACGAGTATCTCGGAGAAGTGACCGGAACCGATGCGGAGATATTTCCGAATGTCAGGTTACGGACGATATCCGACGATGAGCTTGAAATGTTCGATAAAGTCAGACGCGGGCTTGACTGGGGATATGGAGCGGATCCGTTCGCGTATGTGGCGCTGCACTTCCAGCGGAATACCAGGACGGTTTTTATATATTACGAATATTACAAGCACGGTGCGAAGTTTGACAGCATCTCGGAAGCGATAAAGCAGGAGAACAAGCTGCGCGGTATCATCCACGCAGAGAGTGCCGAGCCGCGTTCAAACGATGAACTCAGACAGCGCGGACATATTCTTCAGGCGGTCCGCAAAGGTGCCGGTTCTGTTGAACACGGTATCAAGTGGCTGCAGGATCTTGACAGTATAGTGATAGACCCTGACCGCTGCCCGAATGCGGCGCGGGAGTTCACAGGCTATGAGCTGGTACCGGACGGAAAAGGCGGTTTCCGGGACGGCTTTCCGGATAAGAACAATCACACTATCGACGCTGTGCGCTATGCGCTGGAAGACGATATAGGCAGGCGCAAAGTCGGCGTTATGGATAAGGCAAAACTTGGAGTGGACTGATGAACGAACATTTACCGATATTTACTATTTCCGCACTGCCGGAATCCGAAAATCTTCCTGCTGTCGCGGCAAAGTTTATACAGCGTCACGGAAACGAGATTGATTATCTCACAAAGCTCGATGCTTATTACCGCGGAAAACATGATATCCTGAACCGCGTGAAAGGCGCTGATCTGAGCAATAACAGGCTCGTGTGCAATCATGCAAAGTATATAGCCGATTTTACCAGTGCGTATCTTATAGGTTCGCCGGTCACATACACCGCGGACAGTGATATAACTGTCCTGACAGATGCGCTGAAAGCTGCCGATGCTCCGACGCAGGACATTGACCTTGCACACGACGATGCTATTTTCGGCAGGGCGTATGAGATGATCTATCTGGACGAGAATGCAGGTATAAAGCTCGCGAAGATCTCACCGCTGAACGGATTTGTAGTTTATGATGATACAGTGGAGCAGAGACCTTTGTTCAGCGTGCATTATTATCCGACATTTGACGATAACGGACAGAAGACAGGCTACAAGGGCAGCATAAGCACAGACAGCTACATACAGGATATTACGCTAACAGCTGCACGGAACTTACAGTCTGCGGGAGAACCGGTTCCGCACTATTTCGGAAAAGTGCCGCTTGACGAGATATACAACAATGCCGAGAGAATGGGTGACTTCGAGAATGTGATCTCACTTATCGACGCATACAACACGCTCCAGTCCGACCGCGTGAACGACAAGGAGCAGTTCGTTAAAGCTCTCCTTGTAATTACCGGACAAGTGCTCGGTGACACCGATGAAGAAAGCTCGGAGACATACGACGCGATCAGGAAGCACGGTGTAATGACGCTCGATCAGGGCAGTACAGCTTCATTCCTTACACGTCAGCTGGACGAGAGCTCGGTTGAGATACTGTCGAAGTCCATATCTCACGACATTCACAAATTCAGCGGCGTTCCGGACATGAGCGATGAGAACTTTGCGGGGAATGTTTCGGGAGTGGCTATGAAGTACAAGCTTCTCGCACTCGAACAGATGACGAAGTTCAAAGAACGTTATTTCACCGAGGGTCTGCGGTACCGTCTTGAATGTATCGCGAATGTGCTTCGCGCAAAGGGCGGGGCGGCAATAGATGTGAAGGATATCAACATACAGTTTACTCACTCGCTGCCGGCAAACGAAACAGAGCTTGCACAGCTTATTGGTTCGCTTTCCGGAACGGTATCGCAGGAGACACTTCTGTCACTGCTTCCGTTCGTCAAGGATCCGACGGCAGAGGTAAAGGCTGTCAACGATGAAAAACAGGCAAACGCTGAACGAATGGTAGATTCCATGATGCACAGCGATATGCACTCACATTTGAATGAATGACTTATGAAGAATTACATACACAGCTTGCCGAAGAGTACGATCGCATTATAGCGGAAACTCTCCGCAAACTGAAAAGAAAAAAGCCGCTTACAAGTGAGGTAATAGCGAAGGCTCTGTTCAAGGCAAACAAAGCATACTGGACAGCGCGTCTCGCGCTCCTTGACGATGACGCTGTAGTTGAAGCGGAGCGTGTTGCAAGGGCGCTTGCGGTGCCTTATGCTCATGCAGCCGAAGAACTCTCCGATCAGGTAAGACGTGTGTTCTCCGGATATCAGAGCGCATTCAACATGACGCAAAAAGAAGCAGAAGACCTGCTCGAACACGTTGTATATGACCGCTCTGTCGCAGATAATCTCCGCACAATGGCGGCAGCTGTAACCGACAGCGAGGAAAAGACCCGCATAATGGCTGAGCTTTCCGCTCCCGCTTACCGGTACAGAATGCAGCGAGCCGAGCAGATCGCGAAGAATGCGCAGGAAACGCTTGAAAGCATAGCGCGGAACGAGGTCAGGACTGACCGTGCATTCATGCAGACGGAGATCGAAAAGGCGTACAACATCAGCCTTGACGAATCTCAGCTCCTTCCGCCTTCCGATGCTGTTATAATAGACCTGTCCGGTCAGTCTCCGCAGAATACCGGCTATATGCCGAGAGCTGAGGAGCCTGTCCGGGATTTTACGCCAACTACAGACCGCGGTATCATGGACAGCTTCACACTGGTAAATGATAAAGCTGTCAAGGAGATCATAGATCACGAGTGGAAAGACGGGAATTTCTCCGAGAGAATATGGAGCAATACCGATGAACTTGCGCGGGAAGTCAAGCAGGTACTTCTTGAAGGTGAGCTGACCGGAGCTTCGGAAGCGAAAATGGCGGCGAAGATCGAGGAGCGTTTTCATGTCGGTATGTACAAGGCTCGGCGCGTAGTTCGGACGGAAAGCAATTACTGCATCAATCAGGCAGAGCTGAAAGGAATGAAGGACGCAGGCTTCGACGAGTATGAGTTTATCTCTCTCGGAGAGGAAGCAGAGAATGTCTGTGACACCTGCGACGATCTCGACGGCGAGCGG
>JAFVBZ010000225.1 GCA_017479645.1 Ruminiclostridium sp.
GCAGATGTGATCGAACATTCCCCTTACCGCGTCGTAATTTCCTGCTGCAGACCAGAACCCGCAGGTAGATATCACCGCAAACTTCTTTCCGGACATATCGTACCGTGCAGGGTGACTTCCGCTTCCTACGTTATCGGTTCTTTCCTCCATGAACGGCAGCACCATTGGGAGCATGCGGTCTATCATATCTTTGAGAACGCCGGGAACGCTGAAATAATAAAGCGGGAAGCTGTAGATAATCATATCCGCTTCAACTATCTCCTGTATGATCAATGTCATATCGTCCTTCGTGACGCACTTTCCCGGAGTTGCCTTCCAGCAGGCAAAACAGCCTTTACAGCCCTTTATATCCTTCTCCTGCAAATGTACTATCCCGGTGGTGTTATCCGAGACTTCATTCATTCCTTCAACGAATGCCTTCGTCAGTTTAAGGGAATTGCTTTTCTCTCCCTTCGGACTTCCGTTGAGTATAAGTATTTTCATTCTTTATTCTCTCCAATCATTTCAATGCACTTACCGCACCATTCCTCAAGCATTTTCATGTACATTTTTCCGTATTCCACAGTCATCTGCCAGTAGATCGAATTCTCCGGTGAGCTGACATACTGTGCGTATGATAAGGCAGATTCAGCGGGTTTGTCCAAGCTTCTGCCGAACTGCATTACCTCTTCGCGGACAGCATTAAAAAACTCGATATTCTCCTCTGCCGTCAGCTCACCCCGAAAGAATGTGAGCATAAGGAGCCTGCTTCGGGTATCAAGGCACGACTCTGTACGAAGCCAGCGGATAAGCTCATCTTTTCCGGCATCGGTTATCGAAAAAAGCTTCTTATCCGGTCTTCCCTCCCCTTTTACTGCGGTATCGGTGACAAAGCCGCTTTTTTTGAGGGTCTGGAGTTCCCGGTAGATCTGACTTGTCTGTGCTGTCCAGAAATAGTTCAGAGAATCTCTGAACACCTCCATTATCTGATAGCCGGTCATACTTCTGTAATTCAGCAGACCAAGAATACCGTGTTTAAGCATGTTCCTTCCTCCTTATTCCACTTGTGGAATATTATACATCATTCTTTTCAGTTTGTCAAGTGCTTTCCGGATATGGTTGCTGCATCTGTAAGAATTATCCGTGCGGAATTGACATATTTATAATAACATGGTATAATGTAGAATATCATTGCATACAGAAGAAGGAGAAGAAATGTATTACACAAATGTTCTTGACCTGATCGGCAATACGCCTCTGCTCAGTCTGGAGCAGACTACCGGACTGCAGATCTACGCTAAAGCGGAGTTCTTAAATCCCGGCGGAAGCATAAAAGACCGCATCGCTCTCAATATGATAGAGGAAGCGGAAAAGGACGGACGGTTAAGACCCGGAATGACGATCATCGAACCTACCTCCGGAAATACAGGTATCGGACTTGCACTCTGCGGTGTACGGAAAGGCTACCGCGTTATCATCGTAATGCCGGAAAATATGAGCGAAGAACGCAAAAAGATCATACGCGCTCTGGGAGCGGAGCTGGTACTTACCGATCCGAAGCTGAGCATCGGCGGTTCCGTGGAAAAGGCGCTGGAGATCGCAAGCAGCTCGGAGGACTACTTCGTACCCCAGCAGTTCCAGAATCCCGCAAATCCGCAGATGCATTACCGCACAACTGCCGTTGAGCTTGTCGAACAGCTCGGCAAGAAGATCGACATCTATGTATCCGGAGTCGGAAGCGGCGGCACCTTACAGGGAATTGCCCAGTACCTCCTCGAACAGAACCCGGACTGCAAGATCGTCGCAGTAGAACCTCTCCACGTTTCCGCGCTCCTCGGAGATGAACCGGGTCTGCACCAGATACAGGGAATAGGCGACGGTTTTATTCCGGATATCCTCGATACATCTATCATTACGGATATAATTGAAGTCTCCGATGATGACGCTATCAATACCGCACGCGAACTTGCAAGGATCCAGGGATTGCTTGTCGGTACATCGTCCGGTGCCAATGTATGGGCGGCAAAGAAAATAGCCGGGAAATACGGCAAGGATAAGGTCATCGCCACTGTTCTTGCGGACCGCGCGGAAAGATATTTCAGCACATCTCTTATATAAGCAGTTTACACTCAATATAACAGTATGGTATAATCAACGTAAAGAAAGCCATGATAAAAATGCAGACCCGACGGGATAAATGCCCGACAGGTCTGCATTATTCATGCACAAAACAAATTATAATATCAATATATTTTTCAGCTTTTCGTTTTATTATCTGACAAAAGCAGGTATCCGTGTATCAGATTGGAAAGGAAATACAGCACAGCGCATTCATTTTCCTGCCAGATACGGAAACGGCGCTTGACACCGCATATCAGATAACCGTCAGTAACTTCCCCGCTTCCCGTGCGTATGATCATTACCGAGCTTAATCCGCGGCTTTTCAGCGAATCGTAAAGAAGCGGACAAATCTTCTCGATCTCAGAGAGATCACTGGACGTATAAAGGTCATCGATGCCGAGTTCCGTGATATCGGATACGTCAAGATCAAGCTGTTCATCTGCAACTGACCTCAGCCTGTTATCCCTGTCCGCGAAATATAGATCCGGTATCTGAAGAAAATCCGTCAGAAATGTAAGCGCCGATCTCATCTTCTCACGCAGCGTATCTCCGCGCCCGAAAAGCTTCTGCAGGTTTACCATATCGTCAAAGATATTGTGATTTACCAGCTTTTTTATCTCGATGTCACGATGCTTTTCCGGCTGATAGATAACGTAACAGTTGCGGCCCTTGCTTTTTCCGAGATACAGCATTTTATCAGTAAGACCGAACAGATCGGAATAATTCTCCGCGTCGGAGGGAAAAGAGGCACAGCCCACAGTGCAGGTAACAAACGTACTCCCCGGATCAAGGCTTACATTCTGTCTCAGAACACCGCTGTTCTCGTAAAGCTCCTTAAAAAATTTCTGCTTTTCAGTAAGTTCCGTATCACGAAGATCGATCATCAGAAGCTCATCACCGCCGAAACGTCCGATAATGCCGTTCCCGCCAAGCGTTCCGGCAAGTGATCCCGTCACTGCCTTGAGCACGGTGTCACCTGCTTCATGTCCGAATGTATCGTTGATGAAGAACTATCCGTACTATTCCGCGAATTAAAAACTCCCGCACATTTCTGTACGGGAGAAGCTTTCCGATCATATAGCCTGTCTTATCTTTTCCGGCATCGTTCTCTTAACGATATCCGCGCCCATTGCACGGAGTTTAACGTCCATATTGTCGTAACCGCGCTCAATATGGTATATATCTTCTATCTCTGTCACACCGTCGGTGCTGAGTCCCGCGATGATAAGCGCAGCGCCTGCACGCAGGTCTGTTGCCTTTACGGGAGCGCCGGTGAGGTGATCCACGCCTTCGATGACTGCTACCTTGCCGTCAACGGAGATGTCTGCTCCCATTCGACGGAGCTCATCGGCATATCTGAAACGGTTGTCAAAAATGCCTTCTGTGATTATGCTTGTCCCCTTTGCAAGGGTAAGGAGTGCCGCAAGCTGAGGCTGCATATCGGTGGGGAATCCGGGATGCGGCATAGTCTTGACGGTAATTCTGTCGTAGTTGCCCTGACCGATGACTCTTACGCTGTCATCATATTCCATAACAACAACGCCGATCTTGCGGAGTTTTGATGTTATAGGTTCAAGGTGCTTCGGAATAACATTCTTGATAAGCGCATCGCCCTTTGTTGCCGCAACAGCTATCATAAATGTACCCGCCTCGATCTGATCGGGGATTATGGAGTATTCGGTGCCGTGAAGCCTGTTGACGCCCTTGATCTTGATAACATCAGTACCTGCGCCCATGATATCTGCGCCCATGGAGTTGAGGAAGTTTGCAAGATCAACGATATGCGGCTCTTTGGCTGCATTTTCAAGGATCGTAAGACCCTCAGCCTTAACGGCTGCGAGCATTGCGTTTATTGTAGCGCCTACCGATACCTTATCGAAGTAGATCTGGGTACCGAAAAGGAAATCCGCCTTGATATCAACGATACCGTGTTCGATAGAGCATTTTGCTCCGAGAGAACGGAAGCATTTGAGATGCTGATCCATAGGTCTGTCACCAAGGTCACAGCCGCCGGGCATAGGCACCTGAGCATGTCTGAATCTGCTGAGAAGTGTCGCAAGGAAATAGTACGAAGCTCTCATGGATCTTGCAAGCTCGTAAGGAACCGGCATATCTCTGATAGGTCTCGGGTCTATTTCAAGCGTATTCTTATTGATGAATCTGATCTCTGCTCCGAGTTCACGGAGAATACGGAGATCGATATTGACATCGTTTATTGAAGGAACATTTTCGAGCACGCAAGGCTCATCGGCAAGGATAACGGCAGGTATTATCGCGACTGCTGCGTTCTTTGCTCCGCTTATCTCGACTTCACCCGTAAGTCTGTTTCCGCCGTTTATAATAAATTTCTCCAAAACATTAACCTCTTGTTCGGTATTTTGGTCACAGTGTGTGACCAATGAACCTGAAGCGTCCGCTCCGCGGATCGCGATAGGGCTTTGGGAGTAGATCAGAATCCGTTCTGACAAAAAGGCATACCGATACAGGGCATAGTATGCCGTACCGATATGTAAGATTATAGCACACTTTCTTCCAAAAATAAAGCCTTTTCAGAGAAAATCTACATTTTCAACATATATTTTTAACACAAATGCGGCAGTTATACATGCCACAATAAGGGAAAAGTCCCGTATTTTAACGTTTTATCCCCTCAAAGCGCTTCAGTACGCCCCGCACAGCGTTTTCACATTTTTGTCTATTATGCACAACTATTCTTCGATTATAACGATCTCATCATCGTCTTCCGGCAGTGAATCTTCTTCATAAGCGGGAATGACGGCAGTTTCATCATTTGCC
>JAFVBZ010000226.1 GCA_017479645.1 Ruminiclostridium sp.
ACCGAAGAGACTACAGTAGCAGAAACAACTGCCGCTGAGACAACAACCGAAGAGACTACAGTAGCAGAAACAACCGTTGCTGAGACAACAACCGAAGAGACTACAGTAGCAGAAACAACTGCGGCTGAGACAACAACCGAAGAGACTACAGTAGCAGAGACAACCGTTGCTGAGACAACAACCGAGGAAACTACAGTTGCAGAAACAACTGCCACTGAGACAACAACCGAAGAAACTACAGTTGCAGAGACAACCGTTGCCGAAACTACAACCGAAGAGACTACAGTAGCAGAGACAACTGTTGCTGAGACAACAACCGAGGAAACTACAGAAACAACTGCTGAAGTTACTACATACCAGGAAATTTCAGTTCCTGTAACTACAGAGATCAGCTTCCTTGTAACTACATCAGTAAGTGCAACAGTTATTGAAGATGATACTCCTGATGTAACTACCGGTGCTCCTGCGGAGACAACAACTCCTGTTGAAGAAACTACTCCCGCACCTGTTGAAACACCCGCAGAAACAAATCCCGCTCCTGTTGAAACACCTGCGGCAACAAATCCTGCACCTGTTGAGACAACACCTGCAGAAACAGATCCCACACCCGTTGAAACACCTGCAGCAACAAATCCTGCACCTGTTGAGACGCCCGCAGTTACAAATCCTGCACCTGTTGTAACAGTAGCTGAAACGACAACTGCTTCCGAGGAGACCACAGTTGAAGAAACAACAGTTTCCGAGGAGACCACTGTTGAAGAAACAAGTGCTCCCGAAGAGACTACAGTTGAAGAGACAACTGTTCTCGAAGAGACCATAGTTGAAGAGACAACTGCTCCCGAGGAGACCACAGTTGAAGAAACAACAGTTCCCGAGGAGACTACAGTTGAAGAAACAACAGTTTCCGAGGAGACCACAGTTGAAGAGACAACTGCTCCCGAAGAGACTACTGTTGAAGAGACAACGGTTCCCGAAGAGACTACAGTTGAAGAAACAAGTGCTCCCGAAGAGACCACAGTTGAAGAGACAACGGTTCCCGAAGAGACCACTGTTGAAGAGACAACAGCTCCCGAGGAAACCACAGTTGAAGAGACGACTGCTCCTGAAACTACACCTGAGAGCAGCGAAGTAGTTTTCACAGATGCTACAACACCTACAACTCCTAAGGTATATCAGGAAGTTACAGTTCCCACCGACACTCCTGTTGATTTCGTAGTAGTTACTACTCCCGATGCTCCCGAGATCACAGAGGAAACAACTACTCCGAAGGAAACAACTGCACCGGTAGTTTCTGTCGAAGCTCCTGAGCTTGTAACTGAAAGCACCGAAGATGATGATACAACTTCTCCGGAAGAATACTACAGCTTCGATGATAATGACACACCGCTTTCAGAATTCTTTGACTTCAATGAGAATAAGATTCCGCTTGGTGCATTCGATGAAACTGATTCTGCAAGCAAGAATCCGGATACCGGAGTTGCTTCTCCCGCAGCTATGGGCGCTGCAGCAGTAGCTTCTATGGCACTTGCAATCAAGGCTCGTAAGAGAAAAAAGTAATCAAATAAGTAAAAGTCCGCAATGTTAACTCATTGCGGACTTTTTATTTGAATACTCTTTGAGCAGACAGGAATTTATATGAAAAATCCCGCCTCGGATAAACCCGAGACGGGATTCGCGGCGGGGCGTTCCCCGCTGTATCTGTCGAACGCTTTGGATTTTTTACAAGACTTGCATGATACGACACCAAAATCCGCCCACAGATGAAACCGTAGGCGGATTCGCGGCGGGGCGTTCCCCGCTGGTGTGCCACCCGGGAATCGAACCCGGGACACCCTGCTTAAAAGGCAGGTGCTCTGCCGCCTGAGCTAGTGGCACATTCAAGACAGTACATATATTATAACAAAATTGATATATTTTGTCAATAGATTTTGAGAATTTTCTGTGATACTTTTTTATAATATTATTGACAAATCCGGAATGCAGTGTTATAATGGTCGGGTAAGGATTATAAACAGAGAAGATATTATTCCGGGAGTAAGTTTATGAAAACTAATCTGAAGGTCAGTGTTAAACAACTGACAGAAAACATTGATGACGCATTATTTGACTTTGATCAGCTTAATGATGAGATAGAGGATATGTGCCATAAAAACGGCATATCGGAAAGAATGAACCTGAATACCCAGCTTGCAATAGAAGAAATAGTGCATAGGTGTGTTATAGGCTTTTTGGAGCACAATGACGGTGGATTCGGATATCCCATAACACTGACGATCAATTTTTCGCTTCTTGAAGAAAAAGCATCTTTAACGATAACATATTCCGGTCCGAGATTTGATCCTTTTGAGTATGGTGATGAGCTGTCTGTTCTGCTTGTCGAGAAACTGTCTGCACAGTCAGCTTACAGTTATGACGGAATGAACAAAGTAGTTGTCATACTGTCATAAATCTATTATTAAATATGTAATATCAATATGCCGGCTCTGACCGGCTTTTTTTATTACCAATTATTTACGGGAATAACAGAGCCTGTGCAGTCAATACTTTTCTTGTATCAAGATCCGGAGGTAGTTCAGAATGTACTACGGAAAAGTTGAAATCAGCGGGATAAATACAGCGAAACTGAAAGTTCTCACCGAAAGCGAAAAAACGGAACTTCTAAAACGCACAGCGAATGGTGATATGAAAGCGCGAGAAGAGCTTATAAACGGAAATCTTCGCCTTGTTTTAAGTGTTATACAGCGGTTCGCGGGAAGGGGAGAGAGCCCCGACGATCTTTTCCAGGTTGGCTGTATAGGACTGATAAAGGCAATTGACAATTTTTCACCGGAGTTCGGCGTAAAGTTCAGCACTTACGCAGTGCCGACAGTATAAAGTAGTCGAAATGCTGTAAATAGGGTGAATATTCGCTTTATAATCCATTTTCATTAAAAAGGAAAAATCACTTGACATATCCTTAATTATGCGGTATAATAGCTACTGCAATAATATGCAATAACGCAAAATTTTTTGCTTGAATAGTATATAGTCTTGCTTCACCCGTTTGTTCGGGACACGGAATGCAGTGTAATACCGTTACGGTATGAGTCTGCGCGAGTCGGTCACTGTGAAGTTGCTTATGCCCGATGCATAAAGCAGATAAGTCAGATACGTGGAAGGAGACTGTGTTTCTGCCGGAACCGGAAATCACGTCAATAAGAGGAGAATACCGCTGAAATGGCGGAAGTTATCCTCTTTTTAAGGCGTACCTTTCCGAAAAGGTAACGCCTATTATTATTTTTGGAGGTACATTATGAAAACAGCAGTTATTTATTGGAGCGGTACAGGCAATACCGAGGCAATGGCAAAAGCGGTAGCTGAAGGTGCCGGAGTTGACGCAGTCAGTGTTTCTGAATTCAGCGGTAATATCGCGGATTATGATTCTGTTGCATTCGGCTGCCCTGCAATGGGTGACGAGATACTTGAGGAAGGGGAATTTGAGCCGTTTTTTGCAAAAATCGAGAATGAACTTTCCGGCAAGAAGGTAGTTCTTTTCGGTTCTTATGACTGGGGTACAGGAGACTGGATGAGAAGCTGGGAAGAGCGCGTAAAGTCAGACGGTGCCGAGATCATCGGCGGAGAGGGCTATATAACCAATCTTGACGCAAATGAGACCGAGCTTGGTGAGCTCCGTGATCTCGGAAAGAAGCTTGTGGAATAAGAACACATACAATGCCTAAAGCAACACCCTCAGGAAATGCTTCCTTGGGGTGTTGCTGATTATATACCGTACCTTAAAAGCTTTCATTGCATACAGTCATAAACTGTGCGGCTGCCTCATCGGCTGTGGCTTTATCGTAAAGAACGAGATCGCACGCGTCAACAAAAGCGTCTATGACACTTGTGAGTTCGAGTCTCGGATCCATTTCACGGAGGTTTATATTGTTTGCCATGACCTCTGAAGCCTCATACTGAAGCCCGGTCAGCATACCGGCTTCTTCAAGGTAATCGAGGGCTGAATGGCTGATCGGGATACCTTTTTCCACGCCCTGGAGAAGTGCCCATTCTTTGCTGTTGAGCATAAAGTCCAGCAGTAATGCTGCTTCCTTCGGGTGATCGGTATTCTTGCTCATAGCATAAAGCGTAGCGGGCTTTTCATACCAGCCTTTACCGCTGTCGGCGGGATCGAATGCGGTATAATTGCATGCGATGACTTCATTGCCGTTGTTTACAGCTGCGCCGAGATAGTTCACAGCATCGCTTACCCATGCAATAGTACCGGCATAGGCTCCGCTGTCAATGCTGATCTTCTTGAAATCCTCAGTTTTGGGGATAACGTTTTTGTTTACCAGATCGACGTAGAAATCTATCATTATCTTATAGTCGTCCTGCGAAAAACCGGGCTCGCCGTTTTCGGCAAAGAAAGTCTTTCCCGTTTTCTGTTCGGCGTATGCAATAGCAAAAAGCCATATTCCTTTTGCAACGCCGGAGAGCGGATAGATACCGTCTGCGCTCATAACCTCCGCGGCAGCAAAAAGATCGTCCCAGGTTTCCGGCAGGGAAAGCCCGTATCTGTCGAAAATCGTTTTGTTGAAGTAAACCGTCTCGGTGTTCATAGCGATAGGAACGGCGTTAAGAACACCGTTTCTGACTCCGTATCTGAGGTAATCCTCGGAGAAGTTGGAAAGATCGAGCACATCGCTCACCTTGGACAGATCATAGTAACCTGCGCCGTCTTTTGAGAACTCGCTGAGCCAGCTGACATTGATCTGCATAACATCTGCTTCGGTATCGGAGATCATTCTGATACGGCTTCGAGCCTCATATCCGGACCATTCGGAGTAGTTGCATTTTACCTTTATCTCGGGGTGAAGATGCTCAAATTCACGGACAGCGGCGAGTGTATATTCTGTTCTTGTGTCGTTGCCCCACCAGGAAAGGGTTATCTCGGTCTGTACGTTCTGTGAACGCACCATCTGTTCATTTCCGCAGCTTCCTGCTGACAGTATCATAGAAAATGCCGTAAGACCGGCGAGCAAACGCTTGAATTTCATCAGCCGTTCACCTCCGTATCCTTTGTTCTGTCATAGAACATATATGTATCCTTGCCTGCTTTCTTTGAGCGGTAGAGTGCCTTGTCGGAAGCAACATAAAGTTCGTCAAAAGACGAACCGTCCTTCGGGAACAGGGAAACGCCTATACTTGCGGAGATCTTATAGTTCCCGTCATCACCTGTGTACAGTCCGGAAAATGCGTGTTTGAGCGCTTCGCACCTGTCTGTGATGTATGAAACATAATCCTGTCCGTCGGGAGGTGTTGAATTTACAAGCACGCAGAACTCATCGCCGCCGATGCGCCCGAGATAATCCTCGGTAGTGAACTCGGATTTGAGAATACTGCCTGTTTTCGCAAGCACCTTATCACCGTAAACATGACCGAGCGTATCATTCACTCCCTTGAAGTTATCGAGATCAAGGAGAATAAGCGCATGGGATTCGCTTCCGAGCTTAGGATCGATACGGTTTGCGGTGCGTTCATTGAATGACTGCTTGTTAAGAATACCGGTAAGCTGGTCAGTAGTTGCCTTAACGTCGAGAAGAGATACGGCTCTCTTGACAGGGGAGGTAAGCTTTGCGGAGATGAACAGACCGAGTCTCGCAGCTGTGAGTGCGGCGATGAATGCGATGATAATGATGAATATACGCATTTCGTTGTTTTCAGCGAGTATTATTTCCGTCGGTATCTAGCATATCACATACCAGTCGTCGCCGCAGCTGTTGACTGTGACAAGGTAGTTGTCGTCCATTACCGAAGCGGAAGTCTTGCCCTTTACACGCGACAGAATATCATCGTTAAGCAGTTCTCCTGTCTCGTCTTTTCTTGCGGAATAGAGGATATTGTAGTCCGAGTTGACAAGGCGGATATCCATATCTCCGAGTGTTTCGGGATTGTCAAATACGGCTTCAAGTTCGCTTGTATAGAAAGAAAGCACGATAAGAGCATTTTCATGGACACGCTTCACATAGTAGATTCGCTTGAAGTTGCCGAGATATCCTGCTTCCCAGCCGTCTTTTGTGCGCTGGCGGGTTATCATAGCGTTCAGCTTGTCAAACATATCCTCGCCCAGCAGATTTGTAGTACCGTTTGAGATCTTTCCGACAGTCCTGTTGTTGCGGTACACGATGCCGTAATCGACGAAGTTGTCCATAATGCAGAGCTTGTTGAGCTCCTCGGTTATAGCCTTTTCTGTATTCAGCGCCTCGTACTCATCGTTATCCGGATCGGAAGCATCGTATGTATATGCGTCCTTTACTCCGAAAGCGAGGGTTCCGACAGTCTCCATTCTTGACAGATAGCTGTCAAGGTTAAGCTTCATCTGGACATTAAGAGAAGAAGTAAGGGAGATGACCTTGCTTTTGAGCAGGCTGTCGGTCTTGGCGAATGTAATCGTTGTAACAATAGTCACAACAGCGATTATGAGAGCTACGAAACCGACTGTCATCAGAAACAGCTGTTTTCGTACGCTTTTTAGAGTAGGTCTGGCTTTTTCTGTTTTATACATTACTGCCTCTTTAAGTTGAATGATGTTTATATTCTGTTATATTATACTATATTTCGACTGAAAAATCAACAGTTTAGGGCAAGATATTCAAGAAAAAAACTACTTTTGATATTTTTTTCGTGCATTATTTCAAAAATCTATTGTAGTTTTTTTAAAATAATGTTATAATAAATTAAAAGAATGCTGATATAGCATTCTTTTGTTATAATAATGAGTATCTGGAAAAGGTGTAATAATGAGAAAGAACTCGAAAAGAACCGATTTTATAATAGTCGCTGTAATACTGCTGCTTGTTGCTGCGGGAATACTGTTTGCCGTGATCACCGGAAATAACAGCAGTTCCCCGCAGGTCCCTGCGGAAAAGATAGCGTCATATACCGATTATAACGGGAAAAAGATCGGAATAATGACCGGGACGAGTTTTGAAGTTCCGACATTTGAATTCTTCCCGGACAGCCAATACTTCTATTACAACAATGCAAGCGATATGGCTGCGGCTTTGGTGCAGGGAAAGATAGACGGCTTTCTCGGAGATGAGCCGCAGATGCGCATGCTCTGTCAGGAACAGGACGGTATCACTTATATAAAGCAGAAACTTACGGAAGAAGATTACGCGTTCGGCTTTCAGAAAGACAATGACCGTGCAGATATGATACGCTCACAGTTCGATGAAATGCTTGCCGAATTAAAAAGTGACGGAACGCTTGATGAGATCCGGAATAAGTGGTTCGGCACTGATGAAAGCAGCAAGGTAATTGATATGACCGGATTTTCCGGTGAAAACGGCGAGCTTAAGGTAGTTACAACAGCTTCCGATATGCCTTTTTCATACATAAAGGACAATGAAATAGTCGGGCTGTCGATAGAGCTTGTTGAAAAGTTCTGCCGGAGATACGGATATACCCCTGTGATCGAAGATGTTGATTTTGCTTCAAGAGTGACCGGACTTTCTACGGGAAAATATGATATGTGCGCTTCCTCTCTTGGCATAACCGAAGAGAGAAAGGAAAGCATAAGCTTTTCTGAACCTTTCTATAACGGCGGTATCGTGCTTGTGGTAAGGAAATCGGATATCGGGGGAGCACCATCGTCCGAAGCTATGACTGCGTCAACTCCTTTGTCGCATCTGGCAGGAAGTGTCATCGGAGTAGGCACGGGAAGTATGTTTGACGTCCTTGTCAAGGAAAAGATCCCGGATGCACAGATACTTTACTTCAACACCTGTGCGGATATGGTGACCGGACTTGAATCCGGCAAGCTCGATGCTATATGTCTGGACGAGCCGGTGCTGAAGTATATAATAGCTACCGAACATGCGCAGGTCGTGTGTCTTGACGAAAAAGTCAAGGAATTCAGCTACGGTTTTATCTTTCCTAAAACGGAAAAGGGAAGAAAGCTCAGAGATGAGTTCAACGAGTTCCTTGCCGGGATAAAAGAAAACGGCGGTCTTAAGGAGGCAGAGAACAAGTGGTTCAGCTCTGATCCTGCGCTTCACACGCTTCCGGAATTAAAAGACACAGGAAAGGGAACACTTCGGCTTGCTGCGGAGGCAATCAATGCTCCGTTTGTATATATTGAACAGAATAAGATAGTAGGATATGAGATAGAGCTTGCATACCGGTTCTGCGAAGAATACGGCTACGGGCTTGAGATCACAGATATGAGCTTTGACGCGGTAATGCCTTCGATCAGTTCCGGCATGTACGACTTTGGCTGTGACTGTATAACCATAACCGATGAACGGGCTGAGACTGTATATTTTTCGGAACCTGACTATGTCGGAGGCGGGGTGGTTGCAGTTAGTGCCGCAGTCGGCGGAGGCGTAAGCTCACAGTCTTTCAACGGGAAGCATGCCGGGATCATAACAGGCTCGATACATGATGATATAATCATGGAAAAACTGCCTGACTCCGAGATAAGTGAGTTTAACGGTTATACCGATATGACAGCTGCGCTGAATGCAGGCAAGATAGATTATTTCCTTGCCGGGACGAACATTTCGGAAAACATTACCAAGGCGAACCCCGATCTCATGTACCTGTCCGATGTTATTGATGTGCTTGAATTCGGAGTAATGTTCCCGAAAGATCCCGATAGTAAAGATGTGAGGGAACAATTCAATGAATATCTGAAGAAGATAAATGCCGACGGTACGCTTGCTGAAATAATACGATTCTGGCAGAGCGGCGAATCCGAAAGCGCCGTTGTGGATATGAGCGGTCTGGACGGCAGGAACGGAACTCTTACACTTGCAGTTTCTGCCGAGATCCAGCCATTCTCGTATATTACAAGCGGAGAATTATCGGGGATAGATCCTGATCTTGCGGTTCGTTTCTGCAGGGAGTACGGATATGATCTTGATGTAAAGATAGTAAATTTCAGCGGAATGATACCAGGACTTGTATCCGGCATATATGACTTCGCTATGAATTGTGTGGTCATTACTGATGAACGAAAAGAAAGCGTTGATTTTTCGGATCCCTACTTCTTTGAAGATATGCATCTCGTTGTCCGAAAGAATGACGTTATCACAGGCACTGGGGAAAGTGAAGCTCCGGATCTCTTAAAGAGCATAGCTGAAAGCTTTGAGAAGAACTTTATCCGTGAGGAGCGCTGGAAGCTTATACTTGAAGGTATCGTCACCACTTGTCTGATCACTGTTATGTCAGCTCTGTTCGGCACGATACTCGCATTCCTTATATGTATGTTCAGACGTACCGGCAGCGTACTTGCAAATGCAATATCGAACATCTATGTAAAGCTTCTGCAGGGAACACCCATTGTAGTTCTGCTGATGATCCTGTACTATGTAATTCTCGGAAAATCCGGTTTTTCAGCGGTCTGGGTGGCGATAATCGGATTCTCGCTCAACTTCGGAGCGTATGCTTCCGAGATTATGCGTTCCGGTATAGAGAGTATCGACGGCGGACAGCGGGAAGCGGCACTTGCCCTCGGCTACAGCGAGAACCAGGCTTTCTTCCGCTTCATCTTCCCGCAGGCAGCAGTACGTTTTCTGCCGGTTTATAAAGGCGAAATTGTGTCGCTTCTGAAAGGAACTTCTATTGTAGGCTATATCGCGATACAGGATCTCACGAAAATGGGAGATATCATCAGAAGCCGAACTTATGAAGCGTTTTTCCCGCTTATTGCAACTGCAGTAATATACTTTATTCTTGCATGGATAATCTCTCTCATATTAAAATTAATTCTTGCCGGTGTTAGTTCAAGAAAAAAGCGCAGTAACTGAATAATCACCCGGTCATAAGGGCGGCGCTGATATAGAAGTTTTAAGCCATGGTATTTCTGATACAAAGTCAGAAGTACTATGGCGTTTCTATTGACAGTGCATAGATGACGTGCTATAATGGTAACTAACATAAATCGGAATTTTAATTTGTAGGAGGTATGTTATGAAAGCAGTATTAGAAGTCAGTATTGAATTACAAGATACTGAATGGTCTTTTACTTATACTAACCATGACAGAGAAATTGTCAGAGCCATCGTCTTTGATGAAAATAGAGATTACTATTTTGTAAGAGTTATGCGCGACGATGATTTTGGCAAAGCTGAGTTGATTGAAACTTCTGGTGGTGGTGTAGAAAACGGAGAAGATTTTATTTACGCAGTTAAGAGAGAATTGAAAGAAGAACTTGGAGTAGAAGTAAATATAGTTTGTAAAATAGGAGTAGTAAGTGATTATTACAATCTGATACATAGGCACAACATAAACCATTATTACCTCTGTAAAGCCATATCTTTTGGTGATAAACATTTGACTAAAGACGAAGCGGATTGTTTCCACCTATCCACATTGAAAATTAGTTATGAGGATGCTATAAAAGAGTACGAAAGGTGTTCAAATACAAAAATAGGAAGGCTTATTGCTAACAGAGAAATTCCGATATTGAAATATGCAAATGAATTTTTAGAGGATTTATCAACAAATTCTGTTATCTTAGCAGTTGTATAAAATACAATGCCCCGAAGCACTTTGAAGTGCTTCGGGGCAAAACTTCTATATGGGTATCTGTTACACAGACCGGGGGATTGTATTTGCAGTATAAACGTGTTCAGAAGCTCTTTACGATAGGTTCTATCTGTTCCGCCATATTATCGATATTCTCAAAGAGAACGCTCTTTGTAGTACCGAGCTCATTTGCACGTTCGATGTGGTTGCTTACATTCCTGTACTGTTCACTTATACGCTCGAATGCTCCGTTTACTTCTGAAAGTTCGGAAGTAGCGTCATTTGCAGCCTGTGTGATCTGATCCTGGACTGCATCGGCACCGCT
>JAFVBZ010000227.1 GCA_017479645.1 Ruminiclostridium sp.
CCGCCGCCTTTCGACACATAGCTCATAATGCAGTACCCTGCCGCGGCATACTCTGCGTCGTTCTCGGTGATGCCGACAGTCTTTCCTCCCGCCGTCATCACACCGACATTCACATCCGGCGACAGCACAGTCTTTACGACAGCGTAATGATCCGAGATCTCGCTGATTGTTCCTACGAGCCCCACAGATGTGAACACGGGATCGTAGAGCGATATTCCGTCCGCACTCCCGCGGTCTATCGTAAACCCGCCGAAGATGTCGCCGGCATTGCGTGCCGTGACCGAACACGGCGGAGACCACTTGTAATCGCCGTGCTTCTCGGCTATCCCGAGTATGCTGCGGTACTGCTCATTCTCGGAATCGGTGCGCTCCTTGTCGAGTATCTGACCGTACATATCGGTGAGCATCTCTTTGAGCTGTTCGTTCTCCTGCTTGTATTTCCGGGCGTTCACAAGGGTGTCTATCGTCTCGCCTACCCAGTCGCTTACCGCCTTTCCGGCTGTCACAAACGGCTGAGAAACAGTTTCGAGAACACTTCGCGGAAAGATTATATTATTGCCGGCAACGGCTGCATAGATCATGATCCCGAATACAAGGGCGAAAATGCAGACTATCACCTTGAATTTCTTGCTCTGTAAAAAATCTTTCATACTTTCCTACCGTAAAACCAAAACGCTCCGGCGTTCTTCACCGGAGCAAATTGTGAACAGATCAATAACGTGAGTCATCATCACTTAATACATCGATCAGCTTGTCGATGTTCTCAAGTACCTTTCCGGTGCCGTCTGCAACGCAGTCAAGCGGTCTTTCGGCTACCTTCACCGGCATACCGGTCTCCTTGTTAATGAGCTTGTCAAGCCCTTTGAGAAGCGCTCCGCCGCCTGCCAGCATAATTCCCTGGTCAATTATATCCGCGGAAAGCTCCGGAGGTGTCTTTTCAAGCGTCACCTTTATCGCTTCGACAACGTGGCTGAGCGGCTCCAGAAGAGCCTCGCGTATCTCGGCACTTGTGATCGTGATGTTCTCCGGGAGTCCGTTGAGCAGGTTTCTGCCTTTTATGTCCATTTCCGGTTCGTGATCGGAATATGGATATGCCGAACCTATTGCGATCTTGATGTTTTCGGCGGTCCGCTCGCCTATCAGCAGATTGTAGCGCTTCTTGATATAGTTGATGATCGCATTGTCGAACTCGTCTCCGGCAACTCTCACCGAGCGCGATGTCACGATGCCGCCCAGCGATATGACTGCCACTTCGCTGGTACCGCCGCCGATATCGACGATCATGCTTCCGGTAGGTTCTGCAACCGGAAGTCCTGCCCCTATCGCGGCAGCCATAGGCTCCTCGATTATCGAGACTCTCTTCGCACCGGCACTCTGCGCTGCTTCCTTTACCGCCCGTCGCTCAACTGCCGTTACTCCGGACGGAATGCAGATTATTACGCGTGTCTTGACGAACTTTCTGCCCTTCACAGCCTTGGAAATGAACTCCTGGAGCATGCTCGTGGTCATGTCGAAATCGGCTATTACGCCGTCTTTGAGCGGTCTTACCGCCACTATGGAACCCGGCGTTCTTCCTATTACGTCCTTGGCTTCCTGCCCGACATATCTTACCCGTTCATATTTTACGTCAACAGCAACAACACTCGGTTCGCGGATTATAATGCCTTTTCCGCGCATATATACAAGGGTGTTTGCCGTTCCGAGATCTATTCCTATATCCTTGGTAAACATTTCTCTCCGTCATACTCCGTTCATATTGATAGTGTGTATTGAATATTATAGCACGATTTGTCTGTGGTTACAACTTCCAAAAACCAAAAATTTTACGGAATATTACGGATTTATTTTAGTCAATTTACACACACGCCGCCAAAACTCGCATTAAACCGCGTTTTTTCGCTATTTTCCGGTCGAGCCGAAACCGCCTTCACCCCTGCTCGTCTCTGTGAGCTCATCGGTCTCTATGAAATCCGTGTCGATCACCGGCATAACAACAAGCTGTGCTATCCGGTCGCCGTTCTTTACCGTGTACGGCTCGGAGGAATGATTGATAAGCGGTACCTTTATCTCGCCCCGGTAGTCGCTGTCGATAACTCCCACGCAGTTGGCAAGAGAGATGCCGAACTTCGAGGAAAGAGAGCTTCTCGGAAACACGAATCCCGCGCTTCTGGTGTAAGGTATCTCGATCGCAATGCCAGTAGGTATCAGCTTTCTCTCGCCCGGTGCAAGAGTTACAGCCTCCTCAAGGCATGCGTAAAGATCGGAACCGGCGCTTCCGTCAGTAGCCTGAAGCGGGACACGTGCCATTTTGTTCATCTTTTTAACTTTAATGTCCATTTATTTCACTCCTCTGTAATATAGTCCTCTTGTAACGTTTTCTTCATCTGTCGGAATGTCCTGTGCATACAGCTTCACGATCGGTTCTATATCAGTCTCCGTCGTGAACCGCAGAACCGCGAAATCCGCCTTGAACTCACTTAACCGCCCGTTCAGCATAAGTACGTCACTGTTGAGTATCTCTACCGTGTTGTCCGAGCAGATCACCCGCAGCTTTTTCCCTTTGCGGTCTATGACCGACTCGCCGCAGTTCGGCTTTCCGCACGGCTTTCCGTCCCGTATCGGACACCGCCTGTTCAGCATAAGCGGCAGTCTTCCGTATGCGATAAATCCCGCAGGTACAGGCTTTTCAATGCGGTTTATACGTTTTACCGTAAGCTCCGGGGAAAGAATGATATCTTTAAGTCCGCAGTCCGCAAGAAATCCCGCAGTAACGCTGTTCGTGCAGTTTAGCCTGTTCCCGCCGCACACCTCAAATCCGTTCCTTTGCAGAAGCTCTATATGCCCGACAGTATGCGCAAGCGCCCTCGTAAAGCCTGCTTCACGAAGCTCCGAAAGCTCCTGTTCGGTCCGCTCCTCGCAGTCACCGAGAAACTCCGGCGGCAGCAGTATCACCCGGTCTGCGTACTCGTCCAGCGGCTCACCGGCAAGTCTCATCGGTACATATACAGCCGAGATATCATCGCAGCCAAGTGCCTGTCCGAGCTGCTCCGCCGTATATACCCAAGCCCTCAGTTCTATGCCGCTCACTCCTATTCCGATCCGTTTCGCCGCTGTATCAGCTCCTCGGCGTTCTTAAGCGTTATCTCGCTGTTTCCGCCGGAGATGAGCCTTGCAACTTCCACAACTTTTTCATTATAATCAAGACTATGAACAGTCGTATATGTACGGCTTTCATCGGTATTCTTCTGTATCAGCAGGTGGTTGTCCGAAAGTGCGGCTATCTGCGCAAGGTGCGTTACACAAAGCACCTGACGCTTCTGCGCTATCTCGGAAAGCTTCGTTCCCACTTTACGCGCCGCCCTTCCGCTGATACCGGTGTCGATCTCGTCAAATATCATCGTGGGCGTATCGTCGTTGTCTGCCGAAACGCTCTTTATCGCAAGCATTATCCTTGACAGCTCACCGCCGGATGCAGCTTTCGCTATCGGCTTCAGATCCTCGCCCTTGTTGACCGAGATCATCAGCTCCACATTGTCCATTCCGTTCACAGTGATCTTACCCGGCGTTATATCGAACCGCAGCCGCACGTCCGGCATATCCAGAAACCTCAGCTGCTCTGTGATCTCTTCGGTAAGCTTTGCTGCCGCCGCTTTCCGCTGTTCGGATATATTCTCCGCCGCGGCTTTCAGCTCCTCGGCGGCACGATGCCGCTCCTCATTCAGCGCGGCAAGCGTATTGTCGCACTCCGAAAGCTCGTCCAGCTCCTTCTTCCACTCTTCGCAGAGGTCAAGTATCTCGTCCGTTTCAAGGGAATACTTCCGCTTCAGCCACAGGATCCCGCTCATCTTCTCTTCGAGAGCCTGAAGGCTTCCGCTTTCGTCATCGTCCGGCAAAAGCGCGCTTATATCTGCGCTTATATCACGAAGTTCCACTGTCAGCGCCGAAAGCCGCTCCGACAGCGACACACATTCCGGTACATACTTCGATATCCCGTTCAGCAGCTTTGATGCCGCTTCCGTAAGATCGGCAGCCCCCTGATCGCTGTCATCACCGCCGGTCTGACCGGCTGCACCGGACAGTGCGGCAGCTATATCTTCAAGGTTGCGCGCCCGGTTCAGCTTCTCCGAGATCACCGCCTCGTCGCCCTTTTTAAGTCCCAGCTTCTCGACTGCGTCTATATCCGCCGTGAGCTTCTCTATCCGCTCGTCCTTGCGTTCATTGTCCGCTTCGAGCTGCTTTATACGCCTGCTCAGAGCCGAAAAACCGCGGAACTTCTCCGCATACTCCGCAAGCTTTCCCGAAAGCCCGGCATACCCGTCTATCAGCGCTCGCTGATTGGCAGTATCGGTGAGAATACGGCTGTCCTGCTGACCGTGAATGTCAATCAGACCGGAGGTTATATCTTTCAGAAGTGCCGCTGTTGCAGGCATTCCGTTTATCCGCACCTGTCCTTTGCCGTCAGCAGATATATCCCGCTTTATCAGCAGTTCTCCGTCAGCAGGATAGCCGTTTTCCGCAAGCTTCGCGGCAACGCCTTTCGGAACGCTGTCAAACAGCGCCGTGACGCTTGCACGGCTCTCTCCGGTACGGATAAGGTCTTTGTGCGCCCGTCCGCCGAGAACGGCGTTTATCGCGCCTATAAGGATACTCTTACCGGCTCCCGTCTCACCGGAAAAGACGTTGAACTTCCCGGTGAAGCCGATGTCAGCTTTCTCTATGACCGCAAGATTTTCAATATACAGTTCCTTTAACATTCCTTACCTCGGATCACACCATTCCTTTAAGCATCGCGGCAAGCTTCTTCGCATCGTTCTCGGTTCTTGCAAGAATAAAGATCGTGTCATCGCCGGATATAGTTCCCACCACATTCTCGATATTCATGTTGTCGAAGGTTGCGCATGCCGCATTTGCAAGACCCGAATGGCATTTCACGCAGACGATGTTGCCGGCGCTTTCTATCCGGGTCACGGACTGGCTGAATATATTCTCAAAATGCCGCTTGTTCGCCGTTCTGGCGCGCATATAACAGCTCACTCCCGTATCGGAGAGCGCCTTTTCAAGCACAAGCTCGTTTATGTCACGGGACACGGTAGCCTGCGTGACTTTATACCCGCGTTCAAGAAGCTTCTGCCGCAGCATTTCCTGGTTCTCTATCTCAAATTCGGAGATTATCGCAAGTATCTCCGCCTGTCTTTGTCTCTTCATTCCTTTTTCCTTTTATTTGAGCGGGGTCATAAGCTTTTCGCTGACTGTGCTGTAAAAGCTCCTCTCGCCTATCTCCGCTATGCGAAGCGCTACCGGCGACTTTCTTATCACAAGCTCCGCGTCAGCCGGGAACTCTGTTCCGTTCGCCCCGTCAACGCTCATATTCACCCTGCTGCCCTCATACGGCGCATAGCTTACTGTGACCACGTCTGTCCCGCTGAATATCATCGGGCGGTTGAGAAGCGTATGCGCGCACAGATGTGTCAGCTGTATGCACTCGACAGTAGGCTCGATAATGGGTCCTCCCGCCGAAAGAGCATAGGCTGTGGAGCCAGTAGGAGTGCTGAATATAAGCCCGTCCGCTCTCACTTTCGTCACCGTTATGCCGTTTATCCGTACCGTGAACTCCGGAAGCTTGGAATTCACGTCCTTGAACAGCACAATATCGTTGAGCGCGGTTATCTCTTCTCCCGAAATGTCAGCCGAGAGCATCATTCGGGTGCTGAATGTACAGCTTCCGTCTGTAAGCGCGGAAAGCTTGTCGAGACAGTCAGAGTCAACTGCTGTCATAAAGCCGAGACGCCCTGTGTTTATGCCGATCAGAGGCTTTCCGGCAAATGCGGCTTTCTTGCCCCATTTAAGCATCATTCCGTCTCCGCCGACGGTAAGCAGCATATCACATTCGCCGATTATATCGTCACTTTCGCTGTATTCCGCACGCTCGTCGCGGTACAGCTCATAAACGCTCCTGTCAAAGGCCGGGGTTATGCCGTACTTCCGCAGTGCCGCAGTAACGGACGGAAGCGCAGCCATGCTCTTTTCCTTTTCTGTGCAGGGACACACAAAGATCTTCATTTTCAGCTGTTCTCTCCTTACGGTATGATGCAGTGCATCAGAAATTCCCTGTTCCCGTCGCCGCCCGTGATCTTTGACGGGACGGTGCGGATATCGGCAAATCCGAGCTGCTCCGCAAATGCGCAGACCTCATCTACCGCCTTTTTTTGCAGCTTCGGGTCTTTTACCACTCCGCTCTTGCCGAGTTTTGCTTTTCCAAGCTCGAACTGCGGCTTTATAAGCAGCGCACAGACTGCGTTCTTCGCGGCAAATCCCGGTATCGCCGGCATTATCTGTTTCAGCGATATGAAAGATACGTCCGCGGTTATAAATCCGGCTTTCTCCGGTATCAGCGTCTCGTCCGCCGCCCGGATATCAAGGTTTTCCAGCGATATCACACGGCTGTCGGAACGCAGCTTTTCAGCGAGCTGGGAGGTTCCCACGTCCACCGCATATACCCTTTCCGCGCCATTCTGCAGCATACAGTCCGTAAATCCGCCGGTAGATGCTCCGATATCAAGGCATATACAGCCGCGCGGGCTTATACCGAATTCTTCTATCGCCGTTTCAAGTTTCAGTCCCCCGCGTCCGACATATTTCGTCAGCGCGGACTCCTCCGAAACAGCTATCACTTCGGTCTCGTCAAACTGCTCCGAAGGCTTCGTGACCTGCTTTCCGTTTACTGTCACACTTCCCTCTTTTATGAGGGCTGATGCCGCAGTCCGGCTTTTCGCAAGCCCCTTTTCGGTAATCAATATGTCAAGTCTCTTCATTTTCAGTTTTCTTCGTTTACCGCACGGACAATCGACTCACGGTCAAGCCCTGCCCGGGAAAGCTGTGTCTCCACATCGGCTGCTGCCGGAGGAAAATCAAGTGCGGTGATGCGATATTTCCCGGAAAAACCCCGCTCATATATCGCGTAAAGGAACTTCTCACCTATACCGCCGATCCTCATGCCTTCCTCAAAGAACAGCACCCGCTTATACTGCGCAGCCGTGACCGCTGCTTCTTCCGGTATCGGGAATATCTTCAGCAGCGTCAGCGTATCCGCCCCGTCTATACCCGAAACGTTCTGCGCAAGCCTGCCGTATGTGACCACGAGCGTGTCTGATGTTTTTCCGGAGTAGTAGATATCACTGTATTCGTCGGGTCCGCCGGAAGGACAGGCGCCCCTCGGATAACGCACGGCGGCTATACCGTCTGTATCGTTCAGAGCCTTCTCAATGCACATAGACAGCGTGGCTTCATCGAACGGAGACCATATCTCGGTACCCGGCACGCCGGTCAGCATCGGTACATCATATATACCCTGGTGCGTTTCGCCGTCCTCGCCTACAAGTCCCGCCCTGTCTATGAACAGCACTATGTGTTTCTTCTCTATCGCAGCGTCGTGCAGCAGCTGATCGCAGCAGCGCTGGAGGAATGTTGAATATACCGCAAATACCGGCAGCATTCCCTGCGACGCAAGTCCGCATGAGAATGTGAGTGCATGCTGCTCCGCGATGCCGACATCAAAAAAGCGTTCGGGGAAATGCTGTGCCATGTGCTCCATTCCTGTCGCATACTTCATCGCGGCAGTTACCGCGCAGATACGCTCATCATTATCCGCAAGCCCCGCAAGCTTCCTGCCGGCTATCTCGGAAAAGCTCCGGCTGCCCGCACTGCGGCTGTAACGGCGCGGGATACCGTGGTATTCGCCGGAGTTGAGCTCCGCCGGCTTATATCCCTTCCCCTTTTTCGTCTTTACATGAACTATGCACGGCTCACCGGTGATCTTCGCTATCTCAAGCATCTCGATAAGCTTTCCAACATCGTGGCCGTTCACCGGTCCGTAATATTTGAGTCCGAGACTCTCAAAGATGTTGCTCTGGTATATCGCAAACTTCACAAGATCCTTCGTCCCGCTCAGAGACTTTGAGATCTCCTTGCCGACGGAGGAATGGGACAGGAACTCCTTCACTGCCTCTTTCTTGTCGTAATATGAACGCGTCGAGCGCATACGGGTGAGATAATCCGCAACCGTACCCTTGCTGCGCGATATAGACATTTCATTGTCATTCAACACGATTATGAGGTTTCCCATATCATGCCCGATATTGTTGAGACCTTCGTAAGCTTCGCCGCCTGTAAGCGCGCCGTCCCCTATGACAGCCACAACATTCCCCGGCTTGCCTTCAAGCTTCATCGCCTTTGCAATACCGAGCGCCGCCGAGACGGAAATGCTGCTGTGACCGCCGATAAAGGCATCATGCTCACTCTCCGTACTGCGCGGGAATCCTGAGATACCGCCCGCGGAACGCAGTGTCCCGAACTTTTCATATCTTCCGGTAATGATCTTGTGGGTATATGACTGATGCCCGACATCAAACACTATCTTGTCGTCGGGTGTCGAAAAAACGCTGTGGAGAGCTACCGTAAGCTCCACCGTTCCGAGGTTCGAGGCGAGATGCCCGCCGGTCCCGGAGACCTTCTCTATAAGGAAAGCCCTTATCTCATCGCAGAGCTGCTTTTTCCCGGCGAGATCCAGGCTTTTGATATATTCGGGGGAAATGTTGTCCGATAAAAGCATTCCTGCGCGTCCTTTCGTTTATTCTTGATGTCATCACATCGGGAATACGAATCCGATCAGTATTCCGAGCAATGCTCCACAGAGCACCTGTATAGGCGTGTGTCCGAGAAATTCCTTGAGATCCTTGAGCTCGTCGCCCTCGTGGCTCTCGGATTCGATATCGACTTCCTCGTCAAGCTTCTCTACTATCTCGTCGTCAAGCTTATCCACTATCTTGCGGAGCCTGTTTATCTCTCGGGCATGCTGACCTGCTTCACGGCGAACTCCGCAGGCATCGTACATTACAATGAACGCGAATGACATCGCCAATGCCGCTTCCACAGAGTTCACTCCGCGCACACGGCAGGTCATCATCGCCAGCGAACAGACGAATGCAGAATGAGAGGACGGCATTCCGCCCGCTCCCCATATCCGCTCCAGCCTGAACGTTCTGTATTTGACCGCATATATGATCGTTTTGAGCACCTGTGCCGTGAGCCAGCTCGCCGCAGCCGCAAACAGCACCACATTTATATATTCAGACATCTTATTTTTTCCTTCCGAGAAGCATTCTTGTGAGCTGTTCCGTAAACTCGCTGTCATCAAAGGCTTTCAGCGCTGAAAGCGCCTTTTCCGTGTATTCTTTTGCAGCTTTTTCCGCTTTTTCAAGTCCGTATGTGCGTACGTAGGTGTGTTTATCGTTTTCGGCATCGTTGCCGGTGCGCTTTCCGAGTTCTTCCGTCGAGCCGGTCACATCGAGGATATCGTCCATGATCTGGAATGCTATCCCAAGATTTTCGGCATATTCCGATGCGTACTTCACATACCGCTCTTCCTCCGGGCTCTCCGCGCAGTACACTCCGCAGAGACACGCCGCTTTTATAAGCGCTGATGTCTTCATGGAATACATCGAGAGCAGCAGTTCGCCGGAAAGCTCTTCCCCTGCCATTGCTGTATCTATCTGCTGACCGCCTATCATGCCCGCTGTACCGCAGAGATTTGCAAGCGTTCGTATGCACTTGACTGCCGCGGAAGGAGATATGGCGGCGCTCGACGCTATCCGTTCAAACGGCAGTATTGCAAGCGCGTCGCCTGCAAGCAGCGCTGTCGTTTCCCCGTATGCCTTGTGGCAGCTCGGCTTTCCGCGCCGTAGATCGTCGTTGTCCATGCAGGGCAGATCATCGTGGATCAGCGAATATGTGTGCATATACTCTATCGCGCACGCGGTATCGAGCGCCTTGACCGGATCTGCGCCGCACATCTCGCAGAAAACCTGCGTAAGCACGGGACGTATGCGCTTTCCGCCGGCTGAGAGACTGTACTTAGCCGCCTTTATCACATCGCCCTGCGGGAGCGTTTCAGCCGGAAATATCTCATACAGCCTGTCCTCGGCGTTCTTTATGTACTTTTCAAGTTTTTCCATTCAGACCGCACCGCCGTTATCAATCTTCTCTATCTCAAGTTTCGCGTTTTCTATCTCGTTTTTGCAGACTTCGGTGAGCTTCGCGGCTTCCGAATACAGCGCGACCGCCTTTTCAAGCGGAAGATCGCGGTTCTCCATTTCCGCCGAGATCTCGTTCAGCCTTTTATATGCTTCTTCAAACTTCATTTCAACTATCCTTTTCGGTGCTCTCCACAACAGCGTTTACTTCGCCGTCCGAAAGCTTTATCTTTATCCTGTCGCCCTGACGCACTTCTTCCGCGCTCATCAGAGCCTTCCCGTCACGGTAGGTTATAGAGTACCCGCGCATAAGCACCGCAAGCGGGTTGAGCGCCTCTATCACAGCCGCGGTATGCGCAAACGAGCGTTCCCTCGTATCTATCAGCGACTTCATTCGTGAATGTATCTTCTCCGACACTGCCAGCAGCTTCTGTTCATCGTTTTTAAGCCGCTGTACGGGACTTTTTGCCCTTATCTCCGAACCCGCAAGCTTCACCGCCACAGTCTTGCTGTCGATGATGCGGTGAAGTGAGATGCCGATACTCCGGCGCTTGGCTTCAAGCGTCTCAACCAGCGCTCTCATATCCGGTACCGCAAGCTCGGCTGCCGCACTCGGAGTGGGTGCGCGCATATCCGCAACAAAATCCGCGATGGTGAAATCGATCTCGTGACCGACAGCGGAAATAGTAGGTATCGGGCTTGCAAAAACGGCTCTCGCAACACTCTCGGCATTGAATGCGGACAAGTCCTCCGCAGAACCGCCGCCCCTGCCGAATATTATCAGATCGGCATCGGTCTTTACCGCCTTTCCGAACGCGGAAACTATCGAGTCCGGCGCAGTAACGCCCTGCATCATCGCCGGTATCAGCAGGATCTTCACCTGCGGACAGCGTCTCCCGATTATGTTCAGTATGTCCTGCAGCGCGGCACCGGATTCCGATGTTATAACGCATATCTTAGCCGGCATTTCCGGCAGAGGACGCTTTCTCGCAAACAGACCCTCGGCTTCAAGCTTCGCTTTCAGCTTCTCAAACTCGGCCGCCTGCGCTCCGGCTCCCTCTTCCTGTATGTCAGCCGCAATTATCTGGTAATAACCGCCCGCTTCGTAACAGCTTACATTCCCGCGCACGATAACGGACATTCCGTCCTCCGGCTTCATTTTCAGATACGCCGCGCTGCTGCGGAACATCACACATCTTATCGCCGCACGCTCGTCCTTCAGCGTGAAATAGATATGCCCGGATTTCGCGTTCGGACTGTAATTCGAGATCTCGCCCTTTACGCAGATATCGCCGAATGTCTTTTCCCCGCGTATCATCGAAAGTATCTTCGCGCTCAGCTGTCCGACTGTAACAGTCATAGGTTTAATCGGCATCTTTGCCCAGCTTTCTTATGTAGTTGCCGAGTATGCCGTTTATGAACGCGCTGTCCTTCTTCTCCGCGTACTTCTTTGCAAGCTCCACCGCTTCGTTTACCGCTGCCTTTGCGGGTATCTTGTCGCCGCGGTAGTTGATCTCGAATATCGCAAGACGGAGAATAGTCTTGTTCACCTTCGAGATACGCGCCACTTCACGGGTCTCGCTGTATTCGCCGATAACCGCGTCAAGCTCCTCATACTTCTCCGCAACCGCCTTTGCGGTATTGATAGTCTCAGAGGTCATCATCATTTCGTACGCTTCCTCACAAGCTCCTGCAAGCTCGTCTATATCCGTGCCGGAGATCTCGTGCTGGTACAGCAGAAGGAATACGCCTTCTCTTATTTCGTGTTTTGTAAGTCTTTCGCTCATTTTCAGTTCCTGTCTTTTGCCTTTATGAACGCCAAGCAGCCCTCCGCTTTCACGGAGGGTCACCTGACTTATTTTCCTGTTATTCCGACGATCTTGACGTTTACCTTGGAAACCGCTATGCCGGTCATATTCTGCACAGCCGACTTGACATGATCCTGTACGGCTTTTGCGACTTCATAGGCTTTGTGTCCGAGCTCGGTCACGATCGAGATATCTATGACAGCAGCCTCGGAATTGATCTTCACCCTTATCGGCGGGATTATCTTTGAAGAAAAAGGCGCTCCGCCTACTACGGCAAGCCCGTTCTTTGAGTTCAAAGCCACGCCTTCAACTTCCGCAGCCGCAGTTTCGGCTATGCTTACAAGGACATTCGCAGATACCTTGAGAGAGCCTGCCGCACTGCCCGGGTTTATGTTATCCATGACATTACCTCCGAATTTATGCAGTAAAATATGCAATAACGCATTATTATTTATCATTATACCACAAAAATTCAAAATATACAACTATTTTATTTCAACAATTGTAATATTTTCAGCAGGTACGGCAATTTCACCTAAAAGTGTGCTCTTTATTTGTGCAGCCTGTGCATTGTCAAGCCCGGCTGTCTTTACCACAACATTCGCTGTGGAGCCGCTTATATAGCAGAGCGCATCGGAAAAGCCTTGGGCTTTCAGCAGGTTCTCGATCTTTGCCTCGGTCTCGATGTTGCTGCTAACTTCGCGGACATCTTCGGATATTACCGCAAGTTCATCGCTCGTGCTGTCACCGCCGTAATAGAAGCTCTGGAGCACCTCTATGGACTCGTCACGGCTCTTCTGCTTGTCAAGACGCGCCTGTGCGAAGTATTCGTCGGATTCCGACGAGTCGAGATTTACCGTCTTATCCGATGTTTCCGCGCCCACAAAGCGTACCTCGCCGTATGTGGCTGTCTCGGTGCCGGGTGCGGTTTCCGCAGTCTCTACCTTCTGCGCGCCGGAATACAGGTAATTCACATAAAGCGCCGCTCCGAGCAGCAGCGCAAGACCTGCAACAGCGATATGCTTCTTGCCGATTATAAGATTGAGCCTTTTCTTGAATATTTTCATGTTCTTCCTCCGGATATGTAAAGTTCATTCCGCGGCAGAATGTGAACGTTCGCGTCAGCCTGCCGCAACGCTGACACGAAGCGAGTTTATACCGAATACACCGGTGACTGCATTCACCACCTTCTCACGCACATCTGCCCTGTCCCCGCCTTCGCAGACCACTATCACTCCCCGAACTTCCGGGGCTGTGACTGACAGCAGCATATCCGCGTTCCTTCCGTACTGCTTCTGTTCTGACGTTCCGAGCGTCACCATGACATGCACTTCTCCCACGCCGTTTATCTCGGTGAGTATCTCCGAAAGCCGCTTCTCAAGCCCGCGCTCCTGCTCGTCAATTTCAGCCGCGGCAGACAAAGCGCCTGCTGCAGTCTTCCCGCTCCCGGAAAAGATACTTCCGAGTGCAATAAGAAGTATAAGCGCAGCTCCCGCAGCAAGTACGATCTTTATCGTCCTGTCGCTTTTCAGCAGCTCCTTTATCTCTCCCATGCCTATGACAGCTCTCATTCGTCTTCCCGTTCCTTTTTAGCCTGCGGCGTAAGTTCCGCAGTCACACCTGTGCCTGTTCCCGCAAGACGCTTCGTAATAGCGACTGCTCTCTCCGCATACGCCGCGTGATCCGTAACGCTCCCGAAAACAAGCTTTATATCACTAATAGATATGCTCCCGTTGTCCGAAATATTAACGTCTATGTAGATTTTTTCGGGAACTATGCCCTCTTCCCCAAGCTTTTCATATATCGCGGCGCGAAGCGCGTCCGCCGTCTTCTCTTCCGCAAGACCAAATACCTGCACTGTATAGTCGTTGTAGGAAGTGTCGGCACTGAGTATATCAGAAAAGTCCCATGCCGCATTAAGTCCGCTCACCGCGTTTATCACCGTTACCGCGAAAAAGCAGGATATCAGCAGTTTTATCTGCGCAGAGAACCTTTCCGTCGGTATCAGAGCTTTGTACAGCGCGGTTATTACTGCCGCCGCGCATATCGAAAACAACATCTGCCTCATGCCGCACCTCACGATCTGCAGAACGCAAGCAGCAGTGCCGACGATACCGTCACGAACAGAAAAAAGCAGGTGAGCGATGCGATCATCACCGACATTACATTCTCACCGGACTTCACTATCCTGCTCACAGCCGCACAGCCGAAAAGATCGCTTATCACCCCTGCCGCGAACAGCAGAAATTTATAGCAGATCACTGTAACAGCCGGCGGAAGCAGCATACATACCCCTGCTGCTATCCCGAAACCGCCGATGCCTGTTTTAAGCACAGATATGCTGCCGGATACGGCGGATAAGGCTTCCGACGCGGCACCGCCGACTATCGGAACGGCAGATGATACCGCAAATTTCAGCGTTTTCATTGCCGCGTTGTCTGCGGAGGAAGTTATCACCGTCTGAACGGACAATATCCCCAGAAATACCGTCATTATCAGCCCAAGCCCCCATACCACGAACTTCTTTATCCCCTCTCCGAGACGATCCAGTCCGAGATCCGGATCCGCGCTTCCCGCCGCAGTTATCCCGATCATACAGCTGGTAAGCGGGATTATCACAGAAGAAGTGAGCCTTGCAAGCACCTGTATCGCCGTAAGCGTAACGGAGCTGAACACCGCGGCGGAGGCGGTATGTCCTCCCGCGGCTGTTACTCCGGCTATCACGGGAATGTAAACCAGCATAAAGTCGGTAACTGTGCTGAATGCGCTCCTCGCAGCGTCAAGAATCCCGCTCAGATATACGGTTACTATTGCCGCGCAGGAAAGCGCCGTTACAAGCGGGTATATCCGGCTCACAGTACCGCCCGTTGTCTCGCCTATCCCGGACAGGAGCGATGCAAGCAGTATCACTGCTGTCACCGTCCCGAACATCTTCAGCGGCTTTCCCGCGTTTTCTTTCACAAGCTCCGTTATCGTCCCGAAGATGTCGCTTACATTGACTGTATCGGCACCGCCTTCCGGCGTTATCCCCCCGTCGTCGAGCATATCCCTCGCTTCCTCCGGAAGTGCATCATACAGCTCGTCCGTCCCGAACTGCGCACCGCAGTTTACCGCAAGCACCGACATAAGTATCATCACAGCGAAGAATGACATAATTGCACGGAGCATTTTAAACTTCATAGTATCAGTTCCTTTACGATCCCGAATATCGCGCTGAACAGCGGCACCGAAACAAGAAGCACGGCTGTCTTTCCCGCGAATTCTATCTTGGACGCGATAGCGCCCTCTCCGCTGTCACGGCAGCTTTCCGCCGCAAGCTGGGTGATAACACATACCGCAAGCGCTTTCATCAGTATCGCTATGTACGCGCTTTCCGTACCCGAAGCTTCCGCAAGCTCGCCGATAAGCTCGGTAAGCGGTGATATCGCAGATATTACCGCGAACAGTATCAGCAGTGATGCCGCAAGAGAAACGAAAAGTCCGGTCTCACCGCCGAATTTCCGGAGTACAGCCGCGATCGCAGCAGCTATTATTCCCGTGCCGATTATCGCAAATATATTCATATTTTACAGTCCGAATACTTCCCTCACAGTTTCAAAAAGCGTGCCGATCTCGCCTATCAGCATCATCAGCACTACCACAAGTCCTGCTATCGTCGTCATCATAGCCTGCTCGTCCTTGCCGGACTTTTTAAGCAGTATATCAAGCACCGCGACTATGATGCCGACACCGGCTATCCGGAATATCAGATCAATATCCATAAGCACCCTGTCATATTATAATTATTCCCGCGCCGATGCCGCACATCGTCCATACGCTCATAAGCGTCCTGGACTTGCGGCTGCATTCGAGTTCCGCCGCTTCCAGCTCGCGGCTTATAAGCGTACTTCCAAGGGCAAGCATCGAGAGCTGACCTTCCGTATCAGTTCCGCCGAGCCTGCTCCCGATATCCGCAAGTATCCGCCTGTCGTTGTCCGAGAAGAACGGCGTTGTATCCGCTGCGGCAGTCCATGCTTCCGCCGCCGTAAGCCCGCTGTTCATTCCCGCCGCCGTCCTCTTTAAGAACGTGCAGTCCGAATATGCGCGTTCACCGGTCATCTCCGCTATAAGCTCATTCAGCGGTATTCCCGCGTACCTTATCTTGGCTGACATCTCATCAAGCGCTCCCAGCACCGAACGAAGCATCGTACATCTACGCTTAAGCGCCGACGAGAACGCGGCTCCTGCCGCGGTACAGATCATTGCCGCTGCCGCAGCTTCCAATATCCTCAATCCCGTTTACTCTCCATAACCCTTTTACCGTACCGATACGGCTGCCGCCCGACAGCAGCGCCGCGTAATTCACTGCTCCCCTGCTCACCAGCGTTCTTACTGCGGCATTATCCGCCGCTTCCGACATACTTCCGCAATGCACCGAAAGCAGCAGCTTAACGCCCCGTCCTGCACATTCGGCAAGCTCCTCCTGCTCCGAGATCACCTCGTCGCAGATGAGATACTCCGGCGACATCAGCCGCATCGCCCGCATTATCCCCTCTTTCTTCGGGAACATATCCAGCACATCACAGTTAGCGCCTACATCGTTCTGCGGGACTCCGCGGTACATTGCCGCTATCTCGCCGTTCTCGTCGATAACCGCGGTCTTGGCAAAAGATGAGATAATTCTCGCACAGTCACGCAGCATAGTTGTTTTCGCGCTCAGCGGCGGTCCCAACAGGACGAGACCTTTCAGATCACTCTCAAATACGGCAAGGCTTACCAGCTTTTCCGCTATGCCCTTGTGCTCCGCGGCAATGCGCAGGTTTACCGATGATATATCCTTCATTGCCGTTATCCTGTCGCCGTGAATTACCGCAGTCCCCACAAGTCCTGCTCTGTGGCCGCCCCGGAGTGTTATCCGCCCTTCCGCAAGCTCACGCTCCGCGCTGTACAGCGAATAGCCGCAGAAATGCTTGACGCAGGCACTTATGCTATCTGCCGTCACCCTTGTCCCGGCGCAGATATGCCGCTTCTCCGGTGTTTCAACGGTAACCGGTCTTCCCGCCCGGAGACGTATCTCGCATGCGCTCTCCGCTATTCCCGGAGGAACAGAACGCAGTGCATTCTCAAACGGCGGAAGCATTGCCGCAGCTTCGTAATATCTTTCCTTCGTATCCACTTTATCATTCCTTTGCGTTTTTCTCTATGTTGTATTCTATGTGTACAAGTCCCCCGATAGAACAGAAGAAATGAATAATGAACAGTGAAGAATGAATAGTGAATAATTGTGGTGCCGCGCAGACGCGGCTGATCTGAATCGTGACGGATATGAGAGTTTTGTTTACAGAACTATAGTTTTTTTGCATAATAAAAACTCCCGCTTTTTGAACGGGAGTTTTGAGATCGGACTATTTTACTTTTTGGCGGAGAGATGTTCGCTCTGCTTTATGCCGTTTTCGAGCATATCCTCAAAATCTGCCACAGGGATAGGCTTCGCATAGAAGAAGCCCTGTGCGGTATCGCACTTGCTCTTGCGCAGGAAATCTACCTGCTCCATTGTCTCGATGCCCTCGCAGATAATGTCGATATCCATTTTGTCAGCCATGTCTATAACGCTCGAAAGAACTATGTCGTCCTTCTGTTCGATATGATCGCCGGAGAAGAATCCCTTGTCGATCTTCAGCACATCAACAGGCATATTTCTGAGCAGTGACAGCGACGAATAGCCGGAGCCGAAATCGTCGATGGATACACGGAAGCCGAACTTGCGAAGCTGATCTAAAACCTTTATCGCCGCAGCTTCATTCACTATGAATACGCTCTCCGTAAGCTCAAGCTCGATAAGCGACGGATCAATGCGGTATCTGCGCACCATTTCCGTAATCTTCGCCGTGAAATCCGTTCCGAGCATGTGTATGCGTGATACGTTCACCGAGATCGGTACTACTTCCTTCTCCGCGTCGATGCGCTTTCTCAGATACTTGCAGACTTCTTCATATACGAAGAAGTCGATCTTCACGATATAGCCGTTCTTTTCAAGGAACGGTACAAAGCTGTCCGGCGTTACTATCGTGCCGTCCGGCTTAACCCAGCGCACAAGTGCTTCCGCACCGACGATACGATCCTGCGATACAGAGACTTTCGGCTGGAAGAACACCTTGAACTCGCTGTTCTTCAGCGCTTTCATCGCGTCCGCAGCCATTTCTATCGTCTTGTTGAGCTCCTCGCGCATTTCGGGTTTATATATGCTGCAAATTGCTATGCTGTGCTTCTTTGAATACTTTAGTGCGAGATTCGCATTGTCAAACGCAGTATCAAAGTCAAATGCCGCGCTCATGTCCGGAACATACGCGCTCGCCATTATTCCGAAGCTCGTTTTTCCTCCCGCAAGCATATCATTCGTGGAGAACCGGCGTGTGAAATCCTCAAACTCGCTTATCAGATCATCGTCATATTCGGCAAATGCACAGAAATGATCGGCTTCGATCCTGCATACATATCTGATCTTGTCGGAGAAGTATGTGAACGCGGAAGCAAAACTCTTTAACAGCTCGTTTCCTGCTTTGTAGCCATAACGGCTGTTCACATAGCCGAAATTCGCAAAATCCGCCATCAGGAACACAAACTTGTCGTTCTCGAACACGTTCTCCATGTGATGTATAACATGAGATTTGAAGCTTTTGTAGTTCATAAGCCCGGTAAGCTCATCGTAGCTTGCGGCATATTCCGACTTTTCGCGTGCATGATCGGATTCACGGAGCTTTATAAGATATGAGAACACTATCCTCGTAAGCTCTTTAAGAACCTTTGCTTCGTCGATCGAGCAGCGGTACGAGAACGCGTGATCCTGGAAGCTTACCGTTCCCGCAAGTCTTCCCGAACGGAAAAATCCGCAGACCGTGGAAGATCCTATCTTGTTTGTATCCATATACGCGACATAGGCGTTGTCACGGAGCGGAGAGTTTCCGTCGGCACTTACAGTCTGTATATAGTTCTTGTCAAACCGGGCGCAGAAATCATTCAGCTCCTTGTTGGAGAAGATGATTTTATCCATTCTCGCTGCGTCAATGCTCTTTGAGCGCCAGATGTATGTGTCTTTGAATGTACGTCCGTCGCGTCCGCACTCGGAAACAACTATCCTTCCGAAACGGAAATGCTTTCCGGTCTTTTCGATAAGGCTTCTTACCGCGTCGTCCATATCTATTCCCGATTCAGCCATTTCAAACGCGCTCGCAAGCAGATCGCCGCCGAATCCGGAAGAGCCTCCGAACATATCCATGCCCTTCTGATAGCGCTCAACACGGGACGTAGGCTTTTCGTCCTCGTCAGGTACAGGCTCCTCGCCGGTATAGAAAGTGAAACAGCTCTTGCCTGCTCTCTTCGACGCGTACAGCGCTGTATCGGCTTTCCTGTACAGTTCGTCAAAAGTGTCTCCGTCCTTCGGGAACAGCGCTATACCGAGGCTTCCGGATACGCTTACTCCGCTGTCGTCATCGTTGTAGATGAGGCTGAATATTTTGCATATATCGTCGGCTTTGGATTCTATATGCGATTTGTGGTTCATTCCGCGGAGGAATACGATAAATTCGTCTCCGCCTATTCTTCCAATTACGTCGTTTGCACGGAAAAGATCCTGCATCTCCTGCGCAAAATCCGTAAGAACGCTGTCTCCGAACATGTGTCCCAGCGTATCGTTCAGCGTTTTGAAGTTGTCTATATCAACTATGATGAATGCGTCGTAAGTGTCGCGGCTGTCTGTGCGCAGAAAGCTCTGGATAAGCGTCTTGGTGGCTGTCTTGTTATAAAGTCCGGTGAGCGGATCGTGCTCGGCTTTGTCGATAAGGCGCTGATTCGCTATCTTTATCGTGCTTATGTCCTCGACCTTGCCGACTGCTCCGCGGTATTCTCCGTCATTTATGCCGCGGTCTGTCTTTACTGTGATCCTGTACCAGCGGTAGTCGGAATCGGAGGGCAGATGCAGACGCAGCTCAAAAACTCCGTTGTCAACGCCGGTCTTGAGGTTGCTGCAGAGAAGTCCGAATGTCTCCTCGTCCTCGTCGCAGAGATATCCGCTGGAGGAGAAATAGCCCTCGAAGTCATCAACGGACAGGATATGATCGAATGTTCCGCTGACGTTGCGGTAAAAAGTGATGTGATCGTTCTCCGGAACGTATCTGAAGATATAATCCGCAGATATCGCCATTACCGAGAACATCATATCTATCATCTCGGCACGTTCTGCCATCGCATGATCTTTCTCGGAAATATCGTGCAGAAGTACGCTCAGCCTTCTGGTGTGTCCGACAGTCTCAACACTTATCTCGGCATAGAGCGGAAGATGCGAACCAGTAGAATTGACCGCTTCTATCTCCAGCCCGAATGTCGGGAAGTTCTTCGCAAGCGCATCTATCTTTCCTATCAGCAGGGAGGAATACTCCCTTCCGATAAGCCTGAAACCGTACTCATTGGGCTCGATGTCAAGATATTGCTTCTTGTCGCAGCCGAACAGACGGAAATAGTTCATATTCGCCCATGTCAGGCGCGCGAAATTGCCGTCGTATGTATATACCGCCGCGGCACAGGGAATTTCACCGAAAAGATTGTTCTTTTCGGCTGTTTCTGGTGCAGCACTCATATTTTCACCGCTTTCATCTTACTTCATTTTCAGACTTATATACTTTTCCGGATACGTGACGTCTTCCTTATATGCAAGACGGACATAATCCCCTACCGTAACGAGTCCGAAGATCTGTTTATCCTCACCCTTGTTCAGAGTGTATATCCGTTTAGTCTTTCCCGTGGAGGGATCGTACGAGTAAACCGATTTATTCGTGTTGAAGTACAGCTTTCCGCCGTAAGTATCGAGAGAAAGATAGCCTGTCGTATAAACTTTCGTTCCGTACGCGGCAACAGCAGTGCTTCCGTTTACCCGGCGCGAGAACCATTTGCTCTTGGTTCTTAGCAGGGCTTTCGCTTTTCCGGTGCTCTTATTGTAGCTGTAAACGGTAATTATACGCTGTCCGCTGGACTCGTCCTTGCCTGTGTCCGCGGCGTAGTAATACTTACCGCCGAGAAAGCATATATGGGCTCTTATATTCTTCCAGAATGCGTTGTCATAGGAAGTGTCCGACGCCGCGCCGTAACCGCCGCTTACTATCCACCCGCTGTGAAGCTCGGAGGAACTTCTGCACTGCGAGTCGCTCATAAGGAAATTCTTATGGAGCACAAGTCCCCAGAGATCGTATGTGCTGCCGTTGTACGCGGCTCCCGGATCATCGAGCGTAAGATCGACATGATACCATTTTCCGCCTATTTTAAGATAGTTCCACATGTGGTTCTGCGAACGTGAGAATACCACCGTGCAGTCGATGCCGAGATAATCGCGCATTATATACTCGTAAGCGAGGGAGTAGCCCTGGCATACCGATTTCTTGTTCACGATGCAGTCATAGGAAGTGTGCTGGGACATCGTTCCGTACTTGCAGTTGAGAACCAGATAGTCATGGACGTACAGAGCCTTGTCAACATCGTTCATATCCGATGTTATACCCGAAAGCATCTTCTGTATCGCGGAATCGAGCTTCTTCTGCGCCGCTTCACGCTGGGAAGCGGTCATTGTGTACGCGAACTCGATACTGCGTACTTTTCCGTCGATATCAGCGATATAGTTGAATTTGTTGTCAACATAGAACAGGTCCGGGTTTTCAAAAAACGCAGACGCAATTATCTCATTTACGGTCTCGTCAACTCCCCAGCCATATCTGCCGGTAAAATCCGAGATATCAATATCAGTTTCGCCGCTTTCAAGCTTGTTCTTTATATATGGTGCAAGCTCATCGGAAGCAACATCAGCCGATGCCGTGAATGTCAGACATGTCAGCATCATAACTGCGGATAAAAGGATAGGGATCAGTTTTTTCATAAAGCCTCCATACAATTACACAAAATATATTATACAATAATAAACCAAATAAATCAAGTGCTATATCAACTGTTCTAAAAAACAGATATAATTTTTGTCGAAATTCAACAATTTTATTATAAAAAACATTTAAAATGCTTTGACAGGCGTAAAAAGGTATTGACAGCAAATACAAGCTGTGCTATAATCAAAAGCACTGAAATACAATATATAGTTGCAAGGAGCAGGATGTTAATATGAAGATCATCAAGCGAAACGGTTCGGAAGTAACTTTCGATCAGGAAAAGATCGTAAATGCTATAACAAAGGCAAATAATGCCGTTGACGAGAGCGTGAGAATGACTCAGCTCCAGATAAAGCGCATCGCCGAGAGCGTTGTCATCTCCTGTGAGGAGCTCGGACGTTCCCCAAGCGTTGAGGAAGTCCAGGATATGGTAGAGCATCAGATCATGGCTCATGGCGCTTTTGAAGCTGCAAAAGCGTATATAACCTACCGCTATACCCGCCAGCTTATCCGCCAGTCAAACACCACCGACGACAAGATCCTCTCGCTTATAGAATGCAGCAACGAGGAAGCCAAGCAGGAAAACTCCAACAAGAACCCGATCGTGAACTCCACCCAGCGCGATTATATGGCAGGCGAAGTTTCCCGCGATATCACCAACCGTATCCTGCTCCCGAAGGATATCGTTGAAGCGCATAACGAAGGCATAATCCACTTCCACGATTCCGACTACTACGCACAGCACATGCACAACTGCGATCTCGTAAATCTTGAAGATATGCTCCAGAACGGAACCGTCATAACCGGCACGCTCATCGAGCGTCCCCACAGCTTCTCCACCGCCTGCAACATCGCAACACAGATCATCGCGCAGGTAGCTTCCAATCAGTACGGCGGTCAGTCCATTTCTCTCACGCACCTTGCTCCCTTTGTTCAGGTAAGCCGTGAAAAGCTGTACAATGACGTGCTTAAAGAAGCGGAATCCGTCGGTATTACACTTACCGAGGAAACTGCAAGAAAAATGGCGGAGAACAGGCTTCTTGAAGAGATACAGCGCGGTGTCCAGACCATTCAGTATCAGGTCGTTACCCTCCTCACCACAAACGGACAGGCTCCTTTCGTTACTGTGTTCATGTATCTTAATGAAGCAAAGGATGAGAATGAGAAGAGAGACCTTGCGCTTATAATAGAAGAAGTACTCAGACAGCGCTATGAGGGCGTCAAGAATGAACAGGGCGTATGGGTAACGCCCGCATTCCCGAAACTCATATATGTGCTTGAGGAAGATAATATCACCGAAGGCAGCAAATACTACTACCTCACCGAGCTTGCGGCGAAATGCACCGCAAAGCGTATGGTCCCGGACTACATCAGCGAGAAGAAGATGCTGGAGCTGAAAGGCGACGTATATACCTGTATGGGCTGCCGTTCATTCCTGACTCCGGACAGATTCACCGATGCAGGTATCGGAAATATCGCGAATGCGAAGAATTACGTTCCCGGAAAGCACAAGTATTACGGAAGATTCAACCAGGGCGTCGTAACGCTCAATCTCCCGGATATCGCACTTTCCTCCGGCGGAAACAAGGCGAAGTTCTGGAAGATCTTCGACGAGCGTCTGAGCCTTTGCTACCGCGCTCTTATGTGCAGGCACAAGAGACTGCTCGGAACGCTCTCCGATGTTGCGCCTATCCTCTGGCAGTACGGCGCTATCGCCCGTCTCGAAAAGGGTGAGCCGATAGACAAGCTCCTGTTCAACGGCTATTCGACGATCTCCCTCGGATATGCGGGACTGTACGAGTGCGTAAGATACATGACCGGCAAGTCTCACACCGATCCCGAAGCAAAGCCTTTCGCACTCAGCATTATGCAGTATATGAATGATGCGTGCAAGAAATGGAAGGCTGAAACGAACATAGATTTCTCGCTTTACGGAACTCCCCTTGAATCCACGACATACAAGTTTGCGAAATGCCTCCAGCGCCGTTTCGGCATAATTGAGGGCGTTACCGACAAGGGATACATCACAAACAGCTATCACGTTCATGTTACAGAGAAGATAGACGCGTTCACAAAGCTCAAGTTTGAAGCGGAATTCCAGGCTCTCTCCCCCGGAGGAGCGATAAGCTACGTCGAAGTTCCCGATATGCAGAACAACATCGAAGCGGTCCTGCAGGTAATGAGGTTTATCTACGACAACATCATCTATGCGGAGCTCAACACAAAGAGCGATTACTGCCAGGTCTGCGGCTGGGAAGGCGAAATAAGCATCGAGGAAGAAGACGGCAAGCTTATCTGGAAATGCCCGAAGTGCGGCAACACAGACCAGGACAAGATGAATGTCGCACGCCGTACCTGCGGCTACATCGGCACCCAGTTCTGGAACCAGGGACGCACCCAGGAGATCCGCGAAAGAGTCCTGCACCTGTAAGAGCGCGCACAGCGCGCGAGAGAGGCGCGCACAGCGCTCGAGACTTGGGGGAAACCTTTTGTGAACAAAAGGTTCTCCCCCAAACCCCCTTCCAAAAAACTTTAGTGGCTTCGCAATAAATGGGGAGAGTAATTCAACTCTCGCCCATTTTTGTTGGGATAAGATAGTAAAAGGTGATTATAATGTATTATGGCGAGATAAAAAATTATGATATTGCCAACGGTTCGGGCGTAAGAGTCACTCTGTTCGTTTCCGGCTGTACAAACCGCTGCGAGGGCTGTTTCCAGCCGCAGACATGGGATTTCCTGTTCGGCAGACCATTTACGGAAGAAACGGAAGATGAGATTATCAAAATGCTTGAACCGGATTTCATAAACGGGCTGACCTTGCTCGGCGGTGAACCCTTTGAGCCGGATAATCAGCGCGCACTGCTCCCTTTCGTCCGGAAAGTAAAAGAAAAATACCCGGAAAAGAACATCTGGGTATTTTCGGGATTTACTTATGACGAGATGAAAACCGACGGAAGCAGATGCAGGTGCGAGTGTACAGATGAGCTGCTGGAGCTTGCTGACGTTCTTGTTGACGGGCGGTTCGTACTTGCGAAAAAGGATATTTCACTGCGGTTCCGCGGCTCCTCAAATCAGCGAATTATTGACCTTGACAAGACAAGAGAAACCGGCATTGTCACCCTCTGGGACGGGATATAACATCACTTTTTCTTCTTGTAAAGTTCGTTCGTGAGCGGTTTGAGTGCTTTCATAAGCTGTTTGAGGTCGCTGCCTTCAAAGTATTTCTGGAGCGTGTTGTTAAGCGCTCCCCTGTCTTCGCAGATCTTCAGCGACAGCACGATATCATCGGTTCGCTGGCGGTACTTCTTTTCCTTAAGATTCTGTTCAACAAAAGTGCGTATGCTGTCATCGCACTTTTTTTCTTTTGCGTTCCTCTTCCGTACCGGCTTTTCTACCGGTGTTTCACCGATGCAGGATATCCGTGCGACTTTCGCGCCTCGGGTGCAGAAAGCGGTTATCTGCTTGTCATAGTCGTTGTCGTTTGAGACAATGAAGTATTTATCTGCATTCCCGCCTGCTATATGTCCGCTGATATACTCGACTATCTTCACATCTATCGCGTTCTTTATGTCAAGGTCAACGCGCTCATATTCAAACGATGCCGGAGACTCATATATTTTCCGGTGAAGTTCGATATTGAGATATGCGGCATTCGCTCTGTAATATATGCGGACACGATCGTCTTCGCCGAGACATTCCATTCCGTCTGTACCGTAATTGTGAACATTCTCGGAGTCTATAAAATAGTAGTTTCTTATCTCTCTTTTCTTTGCCATTTTTACCTCTGTTATGATCTTATTTTTTCAGTGCATTGTCAAAAATATAAATGCCCGAAGCGGGGTCATATCCTATTCTTTCTGTTCCTTTTCCGGAAAAAACGTATTCCCTGCCGAAGCAAAGGGGCGCAAAGTACCCGTTGTCAAGGATAAACTGCTCAGCTTCAAGGCAGTATCTCGCTGCACTTTTATCATCTTCTGCTGTCAGTGCGCATGTGATTATATCATCAAGTTTGCGGCTGTCTGCACCGCCGTAATTGAGCGCGGAAGATGACGCGAACGCGGACAGGTAACTCTGTGCATTGCTACCGCCGATACGGACGAGCGCCGCGTCAAAATCCCCGCTCTGCAGTGCCGAAAGATATTCGGGGTAAGGCAGTTCAGACACTGTGCAGTTAATTCCGAAAGCCTTCTGCCAGCGCTGTATGAAAGCACCGGCATATTGCCGCAGCGCTGTTCCCTCCGGTATCAGAAGCTTCATTCCCGACAGCGCTCCGTCCGGCAATGCACGCATAGCCCGTTCCCCTCGCTCCGACAGCTCGGTTTCGTTGTACGGCAAAGCTTCCGGATAGCCAGCCGCTTTCCTGTAATCGGTATCTCCCACTGACGCTCCTTCCGGAACTATACAGGAAGCGGAAGTGTAGATGTCATCGGTGAACCCGTAAGATACATGACCGCCGAGTGCGATACGAAGATCCGGTTCCGCGAATACACCGCCGGCATTGAACACAACTCCCCATACCGATGAGGAATAGATGCGCTCGCTGTATTTTCCGGTGAGCATGAATATCTCGTCCGGATCGGAAGTGCGGTAAACGTCGGAATCTCCGGAAAGAAAACTGTCGTGTGCGTCCGCATTGATAAGGTATGTAATGTTGCGTGGAGCTGTTCCGAGAATTACGCTGTTTTCGGGATTGCGTTTAAGCTCTATGAAATTGCCGTTCTTTGTCCACTTGTCGTAATGCCAGCGGTTCACGTAAAAACCGCCGTTCGAGCCGACACAGTTACCCACAAGTCCGTACTGACCCTCGGTATGCTCCCAGAACGCGCGGCTGCAGGGCATAGCCGGAGCCGCGGCAAGAAGCTCTTTCAGATCGGTGCGCGGTTCGTTCAGTGTTATGCGGAGTTCGTATTTCCCGGTCGCTTCAACGCCGATCTGCGTACGGTCGGCTATCACTCCGGTGTTTATCTTCTCCGCGTTCTTTATGCAGTAATATTCCTTTGCGCGGACAGAACCGAGCGCGGGATCCACAAGACGCTGAAATGCGAACACGAAGTCATCGGCGGTACATTCCGCAGTAAAATCATCTGCGCCGTACCAGCTTACCCCACCCGTAAGACGGAATGTCCATACAAGTCCGTCGTCGCTTACATCAGCGCTCTCTGCCATAGCGGGAACCGTTTCACCGCCGTCTATTGTCCTGTACAGCCCGCGGAAAACATCGGATATTATCTGCGCGGAGCTGTCGTTTATACAGGTCTGGGGATCGAGCGTGACCGGATTGCCGCTGATCACTGATGTGAACGCGGCATTTTTTCCTATATCGGGATCCTCTTCATCGCTGTCACGGCAGGAAGAGAGTGAAAACACGGCTGTCACAAGCACTGCGGCAGCCGTTATGAATGATAACGTTCGCTTAAAGATCAACCGTGACCGCCTTTCCCTGCGCAAGACTTTCCGGGACATTTATAAGGCGCTGGTTGCGGCTTCCGCGGAATTTCAGTTCCAGAGATCTCTCCGCAAGAACAAAGCGTCCGTCCACAAGCACATCGAGCAGTCCGAGCAGACGTTTCACCTGCGGTTCTTTCTCACCTTTCGCAAGAAGCTGCTCAAAAGTCCAGCCCGAGTAGCTCATAAGATGATAGCCGTCAGCTTTCAGCTTTTCGCCAAGCTCCGCAAGCGGTTCCGCCTGACAGAAAGGTTCTCCGCCGGAGTATGTGACACCGTGAACCAGCGGGAACTGCTTTATTTTGCTGTATATCTTGTCTGTGTCGGCAAGCCTGCCCGCTTCAAAATCGTGGGTCTCCGGGTTGTGACAGCCTTCACAGTGGTGCGGACAGCCCTGAACGAATATCGTGAACCGTATTCCGGGGCCGTCAACGTATGATTCGGGGACTATCCCCGCAAGTCTGATAAGCATCGTTTCACCGCATCTCAATCATAGTCTCTGTTATTGGATATAAACGCACGCACGCGCAGCGGTACTCCCACATCTTTTGCGCGCTCACGGCATTTCTCTACCTCTTCTTCGCCGATAACATCAACAATAGTCAGCTTTACGTCCGGTATGAACGAGTGGGCGACAATTGCAAAATTCAGCATCGAATTGTAGGACGGAAGTCCGAAGCGCGACTTCGTGATCTCAAGATACTTATGCGGGTCAGATGCGTTAAGGCTGATCGAAAGGCTGTCGATCACGCCGCGCATAGAATAGAGATCGAATGTGGGGTGCATCAGCGATACAAGACCGTTGGTGTTTATGCGTATATTCATATCCGTCTGAGACTTGATGTATTCCGCCACTTCGATGATGTCCCACGGGCGCTCCATAGGCTCGCCGTAACCGCAGAAAACCACCTCGCTGTACTTCGAGGTATCCACTTCGTCAAACGCCGCCTTGATCTCGTCAACAGTCGGCTCGTGCTCAAGCCAAAGGCTGTCATTCTCACCCACCGTCTCGTCGTTGTGGCGTATGCAGAATGTGCAGTTGCAGGGGCATTTGTTTGTGATGTTCGCGTACAGTGACCCATTAAGGTCATAGAAGATCTTCATTGCTTTCATTTTGTGCATCTCCTTAAAGTTGATCAATGCTGTTAATTTCGTCACGATCCGGATATGCTGCCGCCTACGGCAGCACCTCAATTATTCACTATTCATTCTTCATTATTCACTGTTCACTTATTCCGCGTACATAATGCGTCCGGTCTCCTGGTCTATCTTTGCTCTGCCGTTCTTTACAGCATTCGCAATTCCCATTGACGCGGCAACCTCCGCAGTTTCGGTAGTCCGCGCAAATCCGAACAGTTTCGCTGTTTCCTTGATGAGCTCGGCACGCTCAAGGCTTATCGAAACCGTGAGTATGTACATCACAGCTGCGCTTATTTCCTCGGTAGCTATGTCATCAAGCTTTCGCTTGCTGCCGTCCGCTGCGGCACCACGGAATTCGCAGTATTCCGACGGTTCCTGATCTCTGCGCCATACGAATACCGAATCTTTCCGTTGTGTCGTTTTAAGATCCATTCCGTCAAATATCTCCGAGAAACGCTGCTCCGCTTTTGAGGAACGCTTCATTCCGAACGCGGCAAGAACGTAATGCAGCAGCACTTCCCTGCTCATGGGAGCTTCCCACTCCACAGCAGCTTCTATGATGCGCTTTATCTGCGAATTGGAGCTTTCATCGTAGTAGTAGGTCTGGTCACCTATGACCTCCGGAACAAACGGGACGTAAATGTGAGTATTCTCGGATTCTGCGCTTTCTTCCTTTTCAAAAGTAAGTTCGCGCTTTTTCGGAGCTTCCTGCGGCTGCACCGGTTCACCTTCACGATAAGCGGCGAGTGCTTTCTCTATCTCGCTGTTCAGATATTCCAGCACCTTGCGGTCGTTGTCCAGCCAGTCGAGGATATGCACGTTCACGATCTTCCAGCCGAGTCCGGCAAGCACAGACGGCTGAACGATATTCCTGTCGCGGGCATTGGTAAGCTCGAATCCGCTTTCGCTTCCGCACATTATTCCCATGAGGTATGTTCCCGGATCGTCCGGATTGACAACGCCTATGTCGATCTTGTAATCGGATCTGCCGATACCGGTACGGACGGTATATCCGATATCTTCAAGAGCCTTCGCGACTGTTCCGGCAAATGCCGCTCCCTCGGTCTTTACGGCAGATGCCTTTCGTACCGACAGAGCGGAACTGCCCTTAGCGGCGAAATCGAGGAATCCGCGCAGTCCCGCAACTCCCTCGGAACGGCTCCTGTTCACATCTATCTGCTCCGGTCTGATGACCGAGTAAACGATCATCTCTTTTCTTGCGCGGGATACGGCAACGTTCAGTCTGCGCCAGCCGCCGTCCTGGTTCACGGGTCCGAAATTCATCGAGACTTTTCCGTCCTTGTCCGGTCCGTAGCCTATCGAGAAGAGTATCACATCACGCTCATCGCCCTGCACATTTTCAAGGTTCTTGACAAGTATCGGCTCGTACATCTCCGCAGCGTACTGTTCAAGCTCCGGATTCTTCCGCAACTCCTCGGACAGCAGATCGTCTATAAGTATCTGCTGGATTATGTTGAATGTTACAACGCCTATGCTGTCTTTCCGCAGCACCGGATCGGACAGACGGCGCACGATCTCCGCCGTTACAGCTTCCGCTTCCGCACGGTTCTGTTTCATGCCGCCCTTGTCGTAGAAGCCGTCAACATGCACCCATTTCACCTTTGATACAAGATCGTCCGGCGACGGGAATGTACGCAGGCTGTTGTCATAGAAGCGGCTGTTGCTGTACGCGATAAGGCTCTCATGGCGCGAACGGTAATGCCAGAGCAGATGACGCTGGGGCATCGCAAGAGCAAGACAGTCGTCCAGCACACTTTCAAGATCTTCTTTATCTATGTTCTCTTCGTCCGTATGATCGGCTGTGAAGAACGATGTGGGCGGGAGCTGTTTCGGGTCTCCGACTACCACCACATTCTCGCCTCGCGCTATCGCGCCTACGGCTTCACTTGTGGGAAGCTGCGACGCTTCGTCGAATACGACGAGATCGAACTTCGCAAATGACGGGTCTATATACTGCGCCGCGGAGATCGGGCTCATGAGCATACACGGACACAGCCTTCCGAGCAGGTTCGGTATGCTGTCGAACAGCTTTCTTATCGACATTCCCCGCGCTCCGCTCTTTATCGCTTTCTGGAGTATCGCAAGCTCGGAAGAAGCTCCGGATTTCCCGGAAGCTGTATCCGGCACTCTCGCAGAAAGCCGTGATACAAGCTCTTCGATCGTAAGCTCCTCGAAACGCGATGTGAAATTGCGGTATTTATCAACGGTGCGCTCAAATTCCGCACCCTGGAATGCTTTCAGAAGCGGTTCGTTCTGTACGGCTCGGGATATGACGGACTTGCAGACACAGGCGGAAAGCGCGCCCTTTATGCTGCCCTCGTCAAGAGCGCCGGAACGGTACGCTTCCGCTGCGTTCTTAAGTCCGAGTCCGTTCAGCTTTCTTATACTGTTTTCGAGGACTACCCTGTCACGCAGAGATTCTGAACTGTTATAATAACCCTGTGCTTCGGCAGAAACGCTTCCGAAGAGATCGGGTCCCGTGCATACCGAAACTATATCCGCCGAAAACTCGGTCCTGAGCCTGTCACATACGCCCAGCATATCGAAATAGCGCAGTTCCGCCTCATTCACGGAAGTCCGGATATCCGGGCTTTCCTTCTTCGCTATTATTGCCGATCTCAGCTCGGGTGTTATTCCCGCAAGCTTTGTGCGCAGTTCAAACGATACCGGCATAGCTTCTTTCAGCTTTGCGAACGCGCTGTTCTCGCCGCGCCAGTTCTCACCGAGATATTTCGTAACATTCGGATCCGCACTGTTGACAAGTGCAAGGAGTTGTTTGTATTCCGAAAGAGTTCCGAGTATTTCAGTGATGTTTTCTTTTGTTACAGTCGAAGGATCTTTCGCATATACCGCAAGCTCTTTCACACATTTACCGGAGTTTATCGCTTTTCCGATGAAGTTGCTCTGCTGCGCTTTCTTCCAGTTTATCAGCGCTGTGTCAGCATCGTAATTCCAGAAGCTCTGTTCAAATCTGCCGCTGTAATCAGCCTTTATCGCCGCGCATCTCATTCCGGAATCCAGCAGCTTGTCAAGCTCCTCACGCGCTGCCTGCGGATTCTCACCGCTTATTATCCCGTCTATCAGCAGTTCCGGCTCAAATACGGCTTTGAAGATGCCGAAGATGCTGTCGATACCCGCTTTGTCCGATGGCAGCGCAGCACCGAGAAGATCACCGAGTTTGCCGTAAGCCGCAGACGCTTCCGATTCCTTGTTCATAAGAAGCTCCGCAAGTTCGGAGAACCTGCTGCGCAGCTCTATCGTATATTCCGACGCGCATACGTTTTTAAGCGGAGAACCGTGCAGTCCGCCCAGTTCCCTGCCAGCCGCAGCCGTATCTGCCGCAGCTTCGAGCCATGCGCTGTAATCGGCTGCTGAAGCGCCGTTCACGAAGTCGGCATCAAGCGTCAGCTTTCCGTCATACTCCTTCGCCGCTTCATATCCCACAACTGCATCATACACCGACATTCCCGCCGCGCGTTCCGTATAGAGCGCACTCATGGTGTCGTTGAGTTCCCTGCGGAGACTGTGCAGCTTTTCCGCGGTCTGCGCATACTCCTCCGGAGACTTGATACGGCTCATTGAAAGCGCGGTCTCAAGCTGTGTAAGAACTGCGCGCTTGTTCGACTTGTTGGAGTGCAGTTCAAGGCAGAACGGGTCAAGTCCGATCTTCGCAAGGCGCTTCTGCACTACCGACAGCGCAGCCATTTTTTCGGCTACGAAAAGCACCGATTTTCCCTGGAACAGCGCATTGGCGATCATATTCGTGATAGTCTGCGATTTACCGGTTCCCGGCGGTCCGTGCAGCACAAAGCTCCTGCCCAGTGATGCTTCATATATCGCCGCAAGCTGGGAGGAATCAGCGCTCATGGGGACAGCCATATCCGCAGGCAATACCTTCTCGTCAAGGGTATGGGGCGAAAGATCGGTGTCCTCCGTCTCCCACTCGGTCCTGCCGGACATAAGGCTCGCTACGACCTTGTTCTTTGCAAGATCATCGGCGCGGTTGCGGATATCGTTCCACATTATGAAACGGCTGAAAGAGAACTGTCCGAGGAACGCGAGCTCTTCTATATCCCAGCGTTTCTTCGCCATTACCGCCTGTCTCATGGTGCTGAATACCAGCGGTATGTCAACGCCGTTGTCGTCAGCGGGAAGCGGGTCAAGCCCGTTCACCGAGATGCCGTGATCCTGGCGCAGCAGTTCAAGAAGCGTTATGTTCATCTGCGTTTCTTCCCCGCGGATACGCAGAGAATACGACTTATCCTGTATCTTTTTGATTATATCCACCGGCACAAGTATCAGCGGTGCATAGCGGGGCTTGGTGCTGCGGTCAGTCTCATACCAGCGCAGAAAGCCCAGTGCAAGATACAGCGTGTTCGCACCGTTCTCCTCAAGACTCACCTTTGCGTCGCGGTGAAGCTTTTTCAGTGTCTTTTCAAGCTCAGTCTCACTTATGAATGTGCGCAGACGGCGGTTCCTGAACTCCGATTCAGCTATCGACGATATAAGATCGCGGTCATTCTCCGTTTCGTAGATCCTGCTGTCCGACAGCGTAAACGACTTCTCCGAGGGCGCAGGCATGATCCTGAAGCTTTCGCCGTCCGATATCACATCTTCCAGCTTTGCGAGATCGTCGGTCATGAACTGGACATTCGATGAGCCGGGACGGAAATTAAGCAGGCTGTTGCGAAGGCTCAGATCGAGAAGCTTGCGCTCCCATATCATCTGCTTGGTAAGCTCTTTTTCTTCCGCAAATCCACCCCTGCGCGACGTGTCGATCACTCTCGGAGACGATGTTATCTCATCAGCCGTGCGCTTTCCGTAATCGACAGCGCGGTATTCCCCGTTCTCGGCAACTCTCGCGGGAATAGGACGGATCCCGCTTCCGCGGCACCTGCGTACATCTACCGCGTACAGGAAATCCGCGTCCTCGTTAAGGCTTGCAAGGGCGTGGGATTCCGCATGAGCAAAATCCACGGATTTTCCGGCTACGAAGTCCGTACACTCGGTCACGCAGATCTTGTCGATACCTTCCGCGGCGCGTTTTTTCAGCGCAGAAGCGTCGTCCTCCGCACAGTCCGCAAATGTCTCGTCCTCAAGCCAGAATCCGGCAAAGCAATGCCCCTTTATCAGCACTATAAGCGGGTTCAGTCCTATCTGCTCAAGGCATGACGTGAACAGCAATGCAAGATCAAGACAGGTTCCGTGCTTTTCGGTAAGCACCGTGTATGGGAGCCGGACATGCTGTCCCGATTTTTCAAAGCTTGCCGGAGGAACGATATAGGCGATGTTCTCCTCCTGCAGTGCGGCATAGATTGCTGCCGCCTGCTGCTTTACGACATTCGGGTCTTCCGACTGATAGCCGGTGAATGAGGGAGACCCGCTCCACTTCTGGAGATGCACGGAAGCCTTTGAGATCACCTCGCTCACAAGCGGGTGATTAGGAGACATGAATGCCGAAACAAGCTCCGGCATCATCATAGCCCCGCTCCATTCGTCATAAGCAAGTATCTCCACAGGTACATCTTTTTCAGCAAGGACTTCCCCGTCCTTTTCTGCGGAAATGTGTATATTCCCCGCCGTCTTTTCCGTAAGCGAGAACAGATAATCCGTGGACAGCGTGAGCTTCACCGGCGTTATCTCCGTTGTACGTCCGGCTTCTGCATACTGCACGGTATATTCGTAAGGTTTGGCAAATTCCGGCTCGAAAACCGCAGTCACCTTTATTCCCTCTATCGCCGCTTCACCGGAATTCACTGTCCCAATGCTCCTTATCAGCGGTATGTAGTTCTGCTGCATGGCAAAATTGAACACGCCTGCCGACTGCACTTCTATCTTTATATCACCGTTCATAGCAAAAATCCTTTCGGAAAATATCATTACCCACAATAGTATATCATCTTTTCCAAGAAAAATCAAGGTTTTTGCCAATATAACAGCTCCGTGCAGCAGAAAAGATGCACGGAGCTGTTTTTCATTCTTCCATTTGCTTTGAGAAATACATAGCCGCAGCCTTTACAAGAGCGGTCTGTTCCGGTGTTGCATACTCGCTTCCGCTTCCGGAAAGCATTACTACCGCCCCGTTCACATCTCCCTGCGCAACGATCGGCGCACAGGCTATTGCATACTTATCCACGCCTTCGATAGGGTTTATGCGCTTGTCCTCAAGAGATGCGTAAACAACAGGCTTTCTGCCCTCGATCACATCTTCGAGTGAACTCGAAACACGCCTTTCAAGCACTTCCTTCTTCTGCATTCCCGAAACTGCGATGACATGATCTCTGTCGCATATCGCCGCAGGACACCCGCCTATCTTCGCGAGCACCTCTGCGTACTGATTCGCAAGATCGGATATGTCACCGACGGGCGAATACTTCTTGAATATCACCTCGCCCTCGGAGTTCGTGAATATTTCCAGCGGGTCGCCCTCATTGATAACATTGACACGGTAGACCTTGTCCTTCCGGTTCGCGGAGGACTGTACGGCGGTCTGTGAGATATCTGCCGTGCCTTGATTAAAATTTATGGTTTCCGGCTTTTTTGTGTCGATATGAAGTATTCTGTCCACATCAGCTTTCAGCTTCACATCAATGTGGTCTTCATAAACAAGGATCCTGTCAACTATCGTGTTGATGTCCCGCTTGTCGAGCCTGTCTTTTTGCAGTATATCGTCAAATACCTGCATAACGCTCTTCGCCGCGCGGTTTGTCCGTATAATCGTATTTGCATTGTCGGCTGCAAGGATAAGCTGGTTCTGTATCCCGTCGATCCTGTCCTGTGCGTCGCTTATAAGCTCGTCATACGTCTGCTCGATAAGTGACGCATTATCTCCGGCTTTCAGAACATCACGGGTCTTTTGCTTTATGAGCTGTTTCAGCTCCTCCTTCTCTTTCTCCATAAGCTCGCCAAGCTGTTCCGCAGCTGCAAAACTGTCGCGGGTTGAGGTTTCTTCATTCCTTATCGACTCTTCGAGGACTTCACGCATATCAGCCGAGTTATCACGGACTTTAAGAATGTATGATCTCAATATATCATCGAGCAGGTCTGTCCTGATGTGGTGAGATGTACAGCCCTTCTTACCCCGTTTCTGATACGCTCCGCATATATATGCCGGTTTCAGGTCTTTCCGGCTCATCGCAAACATCGGCGACCCGCAGTCCCCGCAGAACAGCACCCCGGTGTACATATTCTCATTCTTGCGGACTCCCCGGTAACTGTTTGTCGTTCTCTGTTTCATCAGTTCCTGCGTTACGGCAAATTCACTGTACTCTATGATCGCAGGGTGATGATTTTCAAAAACGATATGCTCGCTTTCGTCCGTGCGCATATCTGAGCCGTTTATCTTTGTGCGCTGCCATTTATGCTGCCTCAGCGTTCCGATATAGAAGTCATTCTCCAGCATCTTCTGTATCGTGATTATGCTCCAGCTGTCCTTGACTTTCAGCCTGCATTCTCCTCCGTCACGCTCGATCAGCTCTTTCTGACGCATTCTCGGTGTGGGATAATGCCGATCGGTAAGGTAATTTGCGATCTTCTTGTATCCCCAGCCCTCATTGTACAGCCGGAACACCTCGCGGACGATCGCTGCTGCCGGTTCATCTGCCTCAAACAGCCCCTTTTTGGTGTTCGTCATCATATAGCCGTATGGGACACTGCATATCCACTCGCCCTTGTTCTGACGGCTCTGAATGACTGCGCTGACCTTTTTGCTTGCATCTGTAACAGGCATTTCGTTCACAAAAAAGTACAGCTTTATCTTCATCCAGTCATCATTCTTCGGGTAATCAACTCCGTCCCCTATCGCAATTATGCGTATCCCGGTCTCGATAATGTCCTCAAATTCGGCAAGTCCCTTCCCCGTTCTTCTTGAAAAACGGCTGAGATCCTTTATGATGAGAATGTCGTAAGTGTGATCCATGAGCAGCGGGCGAAGCTGCATATATCCCGGACGCTGATTGAACGTGTACCCCGATCTGTCGCGGTCTTCGTAATAATCAACATTGGCTGTCGGAAAATGAAGTCTGCAATACTCGCCGATGATCGCTTTCTGGTTCTCGATACTTGTGTTGTCCCTGTCAAGCTCTGTGTCCACGGATATTCGGGTGTAGGCTGCTATTTTCAGACTGTCCATATCATAAACACACTCCATATATTTATTAACAACATTGTAACATATAGAGACTGTTTTGTCAATAGCGAGTGTGGATTATATATGGTAACAGCCGGTCAGAGCCGGAACGGATAAAGGAAAGAGCCGAGGGAATGACCCGCCCCCTGTCAAGTAGACAGCGCAAAAAACAAAAACAATCTACGTTGTGACTAAAAGCAGTCTGTGCAATTTGTGCAGGCTGCTTTGTTGTTATCAATTGGCAAGCCCCTTTTGAAGTGAGGAGCGTAGCGACGA
>JAFVBZ010000228.1 GCA_017479645.1 Ruminiclostridium sp.
ATGGCGCTTACCATATCCTTGTCGAGCCGGAAAAGCGAAAAGAACTTCCACAGCTTCGCCGTTATCGTGAGGAACGCGATAGAGCATACGTCGGCAAGTATTACCGACAGAAGATATCCCACATTCCCAAGCTTGAAAGTGAACAGCAGGACGATGTTGAACACGATGTTCATTACCGTTGTGAGAATGCCGTCGATAGCGTAGAGCTTGACATGCCCTATCGAACGCACAAACAGCGCGCAGGAGCTTTTGAGGCTTCCCGTTGTGACATAAAGCACCGTGAGCCAAGAGTAATCACGGAGCAGCGCAAATACTGCGTTGTCGGGGAACACGTTCGAGCACAGCCCGATGAGCGGTACGAACAGCATGCACGCTATCACACCGCAGAGGGTGACTTTTATGCCGATGGAAAAGACCTGCTTGTTGTCGTAGGCGGTGTCGATTCCGAATCTTATTATGGATTCGCCGATCGAGAGCGTTGCCAGCGACATAAGAAGCGTCGCAGTATCTATTATGTTATTGATCTCGCCGTAGCCGGACTTTCCGAGCGCAGCCTGATAAAAGCCCATCATCACTATGACGAGGAGCTTTGAGCCGAACTGCCCGAGTCCGAGTATTATTGTATTTGCCGCGAGGGTTCTGTATCGGTTCAATCCGGTTTTTCACTCCAATGCCGATAAAACTAATCTGTAATATTTTATGAGATTACCAAATATCCGTTTTACGGGATCAAGTTTAGGGATCCAACCCCTTTTTAAAGGGGTTGGCGGGGTTCGGGGCGGCGCCCCGTCTCTGAAAATCTCTAAAGCTCTCTCTTTCTCATCTTCTCAAAAAAGTCCGTCATGATCGCCGCGCACTCTTTTTCAAGCACACGGCTGCGGACAAGAGGCTTATGCCAGTCTCCGCACTCGAACAGGTTTACTGCCGATGCGCAGGCTCCGCCTTTTTCGTCGAATGCGCCGTAAACCAGCCGTTTCAGACCGGAGTTTATCACCGCTCCGGCGCACATGGGGCATGGTTCAAGCGTAACGTACAGCGTGCAGTCCGAGAGCCTTCTGCTGCCGAGAGCCTTTGCTGCCGCCTCTATCGCTTTCATCTCGGCGTGACCTGTGGGTGAGCATTCCGTTTCCCGCACGTTATGCCCTCTGGCTATGACATTCCCGTCGCCGTCGGTTATAACCGCTCCCACAGGTATTTCGCCCAGCGCTGCCGCAGTCTTGGCTTCCTCAGCCGCAAGCAGCATCATCTCTTCGTCGAACAGCATCAGTTTGCTGCCGCAGCGGTCTCTTCCTCACGGGCACCGTATATCTCCTTGTAATTGGAGATGCACTGCGCTATGATCTCGGCTGCCGCCTTCTGACCCTGCACTTCGTTTACAGCGGTCTCCTTGCCTTCAAGCTGCTTGTAAACGCGGAAGAAATGCTGCATTTCCTCAAAAATATGCTTCGGGAGGGCGTCGATGCTTCTGTATGCGTTGTAGCTCGGATCCTCGAAGGGGATAGCAATGATCTTCTCGTCGTTCCTGCCGTTGTCGATCATGCTTATAACGCCGATCGGGTAGCAGGGAACAAGTACCAGCGGATCAATGACTTCGTTGCACAGAACAAGAACGTCCAGCGGGTCTCCGTCGTCGGCGAGAGTCTTCGGGATAAAGCCGTAGTTTGCAGGGTAGTGGGTGGAGGTGTAGAGTATGCGGTCAAGCATGAGCAGTCCGCTCTTCTTGTCGAGTTCATACTTTTTCTTGCTTCCCTTGGGTATCTCAATAACCGCGAGAAAGTTGTAGGGTTCTATTCTGCTGCTGTCGATATCATGCCAAACATTCATTTTCGTTATTCCTTTCGTTCATACATTCCGTTGCTGTGTTCATTCGTAAAGTTCCGCTATTGTGCGGGCTGCGTAAACTCCGGAAGCGGAAGCCTGCGACAGCGAGTGGGTCACTCCGGAGCCGTCGCCGAGAGCATACAGCCCCTTTACCGAGGTCTCAAGATTGTTGTCAACGCTTACCTTTGAGTTGTAGAACTTGACCTCCACCCCGTAGAGCAGGGTGTCGTAGTTCGCTGTTCCGGGAGCTATCTTGTCGAGAGCGTATATCATCTCGATTATATCGTCAAGCTGACGCTTCGGTATCACAAGGCTGAGGTCTCCCGGCGTCGCTTTGAGTGTCGGTGTAAGGAAGCACTGGGAGAAGCGGTGTTCATTCGTCCGCCGTCCTGCGACAAGATCGCCGAAACGCTGTACAAGCACTCCTCCGCCCAGCATATTTGACAGTCTCGCTATGGATTCGCCGTAAAGGTTGCTGTCCCTGAACGGCTCGGAGAAAGTATTCGAGACGAGGAGCGCGAAGTTCGTGTTCTCGGTGTGGAGCGCCGGGTCGGCGTAGCTGTGACCGTTGACGGTGATGATGCCGTTGGTGTTTTCGTTGACGACTTCGCCGTAGGGGTTCATGCAGAATGTCCGGACGAGATCGCCGTATTTCTTGGTGCGGAACACGATCTTGCTTTCATATACCTTCGATGTGATATGCTCGAAAACGGCTGCCGGCAGCTCCACGCGGACTCCGATATCCACGCGGTTGCTGCGTGTTTCTATGCCGAATCCGTCGCACAGCTCCGACATCCACTTTGAACCGGAGCGTCCTGCCGCCGCAGCGGTCTGATTGCAGGAATAGGTGTCCTTATCGGTGGTGACGATGAATTTGTCGCCGTTCTTCTCGACTTTCAGCACTTCCTCGTGGAAATGAATGTCGATGCTGTCCTTTATGGTCTCGTATATGTTCTTCAGTATCGTGCGGTTGCGGTCTGTGCCTAAATGCCGCACTTTCGCGTCCAGCAGGTGAAGATCGTATTTCAGCGCCTCGGCTTTGAGATCGGTGCTGACTGTGCTGTAAAGCTTTGCGTCCTCGCCGCCCATTTCGAGATTCACCTTATCGACGTACTCCATAAGCTCTATCGCTTCTTTTCTGCCGGTATGTGTGTAAAGGTCACCGCCGAAGTTGTTGGTGATGTTGTACTTGCCGTCGGACATTCCTCCGGCACCGCCGAAGCCGTTCATCACCGCACAGGTCTTGCAGTGAATGCAGGACTTTACCTTCTTCCCGTCGATAGGGCAGACGCGGGATCCTATCGGACCGCCCCTGTCGATCATGCAGACTTTTATGTTCCTGCCGAGCTTCGTGAATTCATACGCCATAAAGACTCCGCTTGCGCCGGCACCAATTATAATAACGTCATATTCGTTCATGGCTTTCCTCACATGAATATCTCTGCCATTTCCGGGTGTGTCTTGCTCAGGCGCAGAGGACGGAAGTTCTTCGAGTTCACGAAACAGTGCTCGGTGTGACCGGTGACATGCACCTTTCCGGTCTCCTTGTCCACTATCTCGTATGACACGTTAAGCCTCAGCCCGTCGAACAGGTCTATCTTCCCGCGAATCAGCACCGGCTGGTCGTATTTTACCGGGATCCTGTACTTGCAGTCAACTCCCAGCACCGGTATCATCACGCCCTCGCTTTCCATGCGGGAGTAGGGGTATCCGCGGTCGTTCATGTAAGCAACGCGCACCTCCTCAAACCAGCGGATATAGTTGGAGTGGTGAACTATCCCCATCTGATCCGTCTCGTAGTAAAAAGGCTTTCTTTCATATTCAAAGCTTGTGTTTCCCATAACTTATGTCTTCTTTCTTTCGGTCTATCCGAGGAAATCTTCTATTTTGCTGTCGGGTCCCGGAGGCTGTACGCCGAACATTATCTTGTTGTATTTTGCTATCGCGTCGTCGAAGGACGAGCTGTCGTCCGAGCGTTTCAGCCAGTACGCGTCGGCAGGCATTATCCCGTAGGTCTTGAGTATTATCTCGTAGGGATTGTACTCCTCAAGTCCCAGCCGTTCCAGCTCCATCGGGGTGGTGTAGGGGTTGTCCTGGAAGACGCGGGATCTTATTATATAGTATATATCGTTGATCGTAAGGTACTTGTCCGGCGGTGTGGGCATAGGTATATCCGTGTTGGCATTGTATGAGTAGTCAACGGAAAGATCGTTCTTTACGGAATAGATGCAAAGCAGGGTGTTCGCATGATGAAGCTCGAATTTTATCGGTATCGGCATCTCAAACGGGTCGCTCGATATCGGAAAGTATGTTCGTGCCTTGATTACGCCTTTTTTCATTTTGCCTCTGTCACCCTGATTCTTGAAGTTTATATGCCCGGACCGGCATACCATAAATAAAATTATAGCATAATTTCAAACATTTTTCAATATTTTTATTGACAATAATATAAAAATATTGTAAAATTAGTAAAATGCGGTGTCGAAACCGTTAATGAAAATGAAAAAAGCGCCTGTGGGTGATAAAAATGAAAGAACTGCTTGAAACGGGAATATCCCTCGATCTTGAATATGATGAGACCAGTGACGTACTCGCCGGCTGCATAGGCGGCATTAATACGGTCATCAAGGAAAACAATGAGACCAAGAGTTACGGCTGTCTTGTCTGGATACAGAAAGCGGACGGCGAAGAAGACGGTGAGCTTGACTCATATCTTTCCGGACAGGTCTCGGAAAAACCGCATATCATAAAGCACTATGTCGCAAACGGACGAGGCGCTGCGCTCGCACTTGTGAAATACAACGACGCTAAGCGCAATACCCGCAATATAAAGGAATTCATAACCGATCTTGCTTCCGATCTCAGAGCTCACGGCTATGTGAACTGCTGTTACGCCTGCGGAAACACGAAAGGTCTCGGCATATACGACAGTGACGGTTCCGTTGCACAGTACTGCATCGACTGCCGTACCGGAAGACTTATCAAGGCAATGGACGCGTATGCCGCGGCTGCACCGGCGATCGCTGCCGAAAAGAAAACAAACCGTATCGAGATAGATTCGTTTGATTCCGTCGATAAGGGCAGCGGGGATACTGCCGGACTCGATGACCTTCTTGCAGATGTCAGCGCATCGGCGGACGAACCGGAAGTTGATACCGACAGACGAATCATAGGCACGGACGGGGAGACCGCAGATCTTTCCGGACTTATGGTCAGCGAAGATGAAGAAGAAAAGAAACCGGAACCTCCGCGTTCCGAGCTTTTTGAAGCCGTTCAGCGGGAATATGAGGAAGAAAAGCTGAGAAATGCGCAGTCGTCTCCCGAAGAAGACAAAGCGCTCGAATCCCTTATGTATGCCGGTGGTGACGAGGAGCAGAAGCCCGAAACCCCGGTAAATGCAGAAGTTATAAGCGCGCCTTCCGAAGCCGATGAAGCCGCTATCGGCGGACTTATGTACGACGAGAATGATGCCGTGGAGGAGCGGGAGGAAGATGCCGCTGCGGTAGTGAGCGGTGATGATGACGATGCCAACATCTACGGGCTTATGCTCGGTTCCGAGCAGGAAGTGGCGGAAGTCGGCGCAGATGATATAGAAGTGCTGACCGCGGCAGGCAAAGGCGCGGATATTGAAGTTGTGCTGCAGGACACGGAAAAAGTCGGCGAAGATGAAACTGTCGCCGTTACCGAGCTTTACGACGACAGCAACGAGGGCGAAGATATCGATATCGTTGCGCTTGATCCCGAAAATGACAGACCGGATCTTGTACGCGGAGAATCCATTGTTGTTCCGGATACTCCTCTTGAGCAGGACGGAAGCGTACCGCTCATCAACCCAAATTCAAATATGGAAGAATCAAGTTCGTCCTCCGGCTACAATAGGAATAACGTAAGAGCTTTCGCTTACGGAAGTTATGAAAATGCAAATACGGCGGAAGAACCTGTCGGATTTGACGGCAGACCGAAAGGCTATAAATTGAGCGATCCTCGTCTCGGAGACGAAACGGGCTCCCGCAGCAGGGACTATTCGAGACAGCAGTACTCCTTCAACGGACAGGAGGACAAGAAATACAAGTCGGAATCGCACGTTGTATCAAAATCAAGACCGTCGTCAAAGCCGATACCTTCCGGCAGAACTATCAGAGAGGGCAGCAATGCTGTTGTCGGCACGATCGCGGCGATACTGTTCGGGCTTATAGGCTGTGCGATCTGGTGCGGACTCGGGTACATAGTGGAACTTATGACGATGCTCGATGCGGATACCAAAGATATAATTATGGCAGTATGCGCATTCCTGCCGGCACTGTTCACATTTGTGGGATACAGGATCGGCGGCGATTCGTTTGATAAGAAGGGGACTGTTATTTCAGTTGTGATAACTCTGATCCTTGATGTGCTCGGTATGTATGCGCTGCTTGTTACCGATGTTATGAGGAAGGCGGCGGATCTTTACGGCTATGAGATCTCGCTTGACAAGGCGATCGGAGGCGTTTCGGATATGCTTTCCGACAGTTCTGCGGGAAAGCCGGCGTTTATGCAGATCGCGCTTTCTGCAGTTGTTATGATAATTGCGCTTATCCTCGGAATTGTTGCGGCGAGAAAAAGAAAATGAAAATTTTTTCAAAAAACTATTGACAAGTTCCGGAAGTTGTGATATAATCAGTTTATTCTCCCCCAAAAACCGGCTTTTAGTCGAGGTTCGAGAGGATCAAAATTTTTTTTAAAAAATTTGAAAAAAGGTATTGACAAAGCGAGCGGATTGTGGTAGAATATTAAAGCTGTTGAGAAGAAGAGGTTTTTCGGAGACAGCGGCACATGAGCGAAAGCGAATGTGAGTATTTGCGAGAACGCGGAGCGTTGGAGCAAATACGAGGCACCTTGAAAATTGAACAGCAGACAAGAACGAATTAACGAACCCTTGATA
>JAFVBZ010000229.1 GCA_017479645.1 Ruminiclostridium sp.
ATGGATTCCTCGTTCTGAAAATATTGGAAAGTGTTATAGCAAGTTGGTGCGAATTGTAAAAAGGATCGCTCCTTATACTGAGATTGAACATTTTGTTGTTAATGAAATGTATAAGGGAAAGAAGTATATAACTAAGGAATATATTACGCCTGAATTCTTTAGTTTAGTGAAAAACAATGATTATACTTTAGGATAAGAATTCTGATTTAGCTTAGCAACATAAATATGCACAATACCCCTGAGTGCTTTGTAACACTCAGGGGCAAAACTTCTATATAGGTATCTGTTTTAAGCAGGAGGTTTGTTTTATTCCGGAATTTTACATTTTAGGGTGATGAGGGTGACCCTTTACAAATTCAAGCGCATTTATGCAGGCTACGCGTATATCAATAGAACGCTGCTGTCCCATAGCGCTGCTGATCTTTGAGAAAAGCACGCCCTTTTCGGAGCTTACATATTTGGGCGGGAGCGCATTGAGCGCAAGGCACTTCATATCGTCCATACAGTGCTCGCATCTGCAGCATTCAGGATCCTCCTTCAACAATTCTTCAAGAGCGGTATCGACAATGTTTTCCATGGAGTTAACAACAGACATAATACTACTTCCTTTCCTTATACGAGCTGCGAAAACGCAGAAGAATTGCGCCCATATAAAACACGTTATGATTATTATACAATACTTTGACCTGTTTGTCAACAAAAATCGTTGTTTATTGACAGTGAATATGCTGTTTCAGGAAAAAACACTCCTGTTTTCTGATAAAAGCGATTTTTTCGCACTTATCTCTTGCAATTGCAGCTTTTTTTTGATATAATATAATAAATATGTGCAGATAAGACCATGCAAACCAATAACATTCACTTGTGAGGACAATAAAATGGATAAGATAAGAGACGCCAGACGCGTCGTAATAAAAGTCGGAACATCTACCCTTTGCTACAAAACCGGAAATCTTAACATAAGACGTGTAAGAAAGCTTATTGAAGTAATGTCTGACCTTAAAAACGAGGGACGTGACATTATATTCGTAACTTCCGGCGCGATAGGTATAGGAGTAGGAAAAGCCGGTCTAACATCGCGTCCTAAAGACATACCTACAAAACAGGCTTGCGCAGCTATAGGTCAATGCGAGCTTATGAACATATATGACAGAGAGTTCTCAAAGTTCAACCACAACGTCGCCCAGCTTCTCGTAACACGCGATGTGATCAGCAACAAGACCCGTCATGAGAACGCATTCAATACCCTGCACCGCCTGCTTGAAATGAAGATCGTCCCTATTATCAATGCAAATGATACCGTATCTATCGAACAGCTTGACTTTGACGAGAATGACACGCTTTCAGCAGTGACTGCCCAGCTTTGCGAAGCTGATCTGCTGATAATTCTTACAGATGTTGACGGGCTGTATGATAAAAATCCGTCCGAACCGGACGCTAAACATATCCCGCTTGTAACAAAGCTTACGGACGATATGATAAACTCTGCAAGACAGAAAGGCAGTGAACTTGCGAGCGGCGGCATGATAACCAAGCTTGAAGCCGCATCAATTGCAGGCGAAAACGGGATACCCACGGTAATCATCAACGGCGATGACCCGGAACAGCTTTACAGAGTATTTGAAGGAACAGCAAAATGCACCATATTCGATCTTGCATAAAGAAAGGAACAAAACAATGAGCTACATAGAAGAACTCGGTACTGCCGCAAAAAAAGCTGAACTTGCTATGACAACGGTAGGAACAAAACAGAAAAACGCTGCACTTGCCGCAATAGCAGAATCACTTGAAAAGAACAAAGACCTTATTATAAAGGAAAACAAGCGTGATATCGAAAATGCGAAAGTTAACGGAATGTCCGAGGCTATGACAGACCGGCTTACTCTGACCGAAGCGCGTATCTCCGGAATGAGCGAGGGTGTCAGACAGGTCATGGAGCTGAAAGATCCGATCAATGAGATAATTGGCGGAGAAGAGCTTCCGAACGGTCTTATTGTTGAGAAAGTCCGCGTTCCTCTCGGAGTTATCGGTATCATCTTTGAATCGAGACCCAACGTTACCGTTGATGCAGCAGCACTCTGCCTTAAATCCGGAAATGTATGTATCCTGCGCGGCGGAAGCGATGCTATCTACTCGAACAAATGCCTTGTCGGGATAATGCGCGATGCAATAAAAGAAAACGGCATTCCGGAAGATGCAGTTCAGCTCGTTGTCGATACATCAAGAGTGGTTGCAGGAGATCTTATGAAAGCCGATAAATACATAGATGTCCTTATTCCCAGAGGGGGCGGCGGACTTATCAGATCGGTGCGCCAGAATTCCACAATACCGGTTATTCAGACCGGCGAAGGAAACTGCCATGTTTATGTTGACAGATTCGCAGATATTGATATGGCTGTTAACATCACAGACAATGCCAAGACTTCACGTCCGAGCGTATGCAATGCAATTGAAACTGTTCTCGTTCACAAAGATGTCGCGGAGCAGTTCTACACCGCTCTTGAAAAGCGCTGGAACGGAAAAGTCAAGATATACGGCGATGAAGAATGCGCAAAGTATATGAAGACAGAACATACCGCGACTGAGGAAGACTACGCGACAGAGTTCAATGACTATGTTCTTGCAGTCAAAACGGTATCAAGCATTGATGAAGCGATAGAACACATTAACAGGTACGGTACAAAGCACAGCGAATGTATAGTTACCATAAATCTTGAAAATGCGCAGAAATTCCGGAGATGTGTTGACGCAGCAGCGGTTTATGTCAATGCAAGCACACGTTTTACAGACGGATTTGAATTCGGTCTCGGCGCAGAAATAGGCATCTCTACGCAGAAGCTTCATGCAAGAGGCCCTATGGGACTTAAAGAACTTACTACATATAAATACCTTATCAGCGGCTGCGGGCAGATAAGATAAGGAGAAAAAATGTCTTCAAAGAAGAAAAACCGTAAAAAGAACAGATCGCCGGCTGCCATAAATGCCGCGGAAAAGATAACCGAACAGCTTAATGCCGCCGACACCGAAGAAGATCTTCAGGAGCCGGAAAGTATTCTTGCGGAGATCGAGAGAAAAGAGTTCATAGGCGAAAAGACCAATGAACAGAAGGTCCTTGACGCAGAAAAAAGAATGGTAGAGCGTCTGCGCAGATCTGAAGAAGCGGAAAATCCCGCTATTAACAGCTTGCATCCACATGATCCTCCTTCATCAGATACCGACGTTAAGGAGTTTGTTCCGCACAGCCGCGATTCCCACCGTGAGAATGACGGATTTGCCGAAAATATCAGCGAGGCGCTTTCCGAGGACTCCAGCGAACTCTCGGTTGAGAATGAAGTAAATTCCGAAGATGAATCCGGCGCGGAAGCTGCAATCGAGCGTCCGAACAAGCTTTACCTCGTCTTTGCTGTATTTGTCATCGTTATGTCGGTGATAGGAATAATCTCAACCGTCAGCTTCTTTTCCGGTATAATATCAAATATCGCAAACCGCACCGAGCTAAAGAACGATCTTGCGCTGTTCCTGTACCCTATCGTAGCGGTAGATCCGCCCGACTGCGATACAGTTGACGAGCTTCCGCCAACGATCATAGTTGAATCCGCAATATGGCGGATAATACTTACGGGTGATAACTCCAACTATGAGAAGCTGTATAATACATATATGTATGTTCCTGCGATAGACGTTGAGTTCTCAGTTCGTTCGATATACGGAAACTCTGTACATATACAGCATCAGACTGTTGGCTCAATGGATACCACGTTCACATATATAGAAGATATGAACTCATATCTTGTTCCTATCAACCCGCATTATGCCGCTTACTCACCGAGAGTAACCGATGTCACAAATGTCGGCGAGCTTTATACAGTCACCGTCGAATATATCCCGCCTTCTGCACTTGCAGTGGAAGGAATCGAATTTGAAGTGAATGCACAGAAAACTATGGTGTACACATTGTCAAAAAGCAAGAACGTCTCTGTTCTTCACTCTATAAAGAACATTACAAGGTATGGTCCGGCTTATGAATATTAAAACACCTTTACCGGCAGGTATAAAAGCGGTAATATTCGATCTCGACGGTACTCTGCTCGATACCGAGAAGCTTCTGTTTAAATATTGGCGGGAAGCTGCATCGCAGTACGGGTATGATATGTCACCGGAACAGGCTCTCACACTTCGCAGCCTTACTCACCGGCTTGTCCAGCCGCTCTTTACCGAATGGTTCGGCGAAGGCTGTGATTACAGGCAGCTTCGTGAACGCAGAATGAAGCTTATGCAGGAGCATATAGACAAATTCGGAATCGAAACAAAGAAAGGCGCTTCGGAACTGCTTGAATATCTCGGAAAGAACGGATATATGAGAGCTGTCGCAACTGCCACAGATACAGTTAGAGCGGAAAAGCTGCTGAAACTTGCAGGTCTTGACGGCTGTTTCGACAGGATAATCTGTGCTTCAATGGTTGATTGGGGCAAGCCGAAGCCGGATATATACCTTTTTACCGCCGAAAAGCTCGGTCTTTCCGCAAACGAGTGCATCGCCGTCGAGGATTCGCCGAACGGCATCATGTCCGCTCACAGTGCCGGCTGCTATACCGTTATGGTTCCGGATCTCACACAGCCGGACGAAAATCTTGAAAGCTGTATTTCCGCTGTATGCAGCGATCTTGGCGAAATAATAGAATTGCTTGAAATTGAAGGGAGTCAGAAATCATGAAAATACTGTCGCTCAACGAACTTAACCATGCTGTGAAAGAACGTCCGCAGGAGTTTATCGAACATGCCGAACAGGTTTACCGTGACGAAATAAAGAATGTTGCGGATCATATTCTTGACCGCGAGCATCATCTCCCTATCATTCTTATCTCCGGACCCTCCGGTTCAGCTAAAACAACTACCGCGCTCCGGCTTGCCACACTTCTTGAAAATGCCGGAAAGACTGTCCATGCTATATCTATGGACAACTATTTCAGACCAATAAGCGATCCCAACAACGAGGTTGACGAAGACGGCAGAGTCGATCTTGAAAGCCCGAAAAGACTTGATATGGATCTTCTTAACGAGCATCTTGAAATGCTTTGGAAGTGCGAAGAAGTACATATGCCAACTTTCGATTTTGCGACTCAGACACGCCACGAAGGAAAGACACTTAAACGTGAACACGGCGAATTTGTTATACTCGAAGGAATCCACGCGCTGAACCCCGAGATAACCGGAAACATCGGTGAGCATGCTACCACAGTGTATGTCAGCGTAAGAACAAGACTGAAAAATGATGAAAGCGAGCTTCTCCACCCGTCAAAAGTCAGACTTATGCGCCGCATCTGCCGCGACAAGCTTTTCAGAGGAAGAGGCATTTCCGAAACGCTTGATTTCTTCAAATGGGTCCAGAAAGGTGAACAGCGCTTCATAATGCCGCACAAGGACAAGGCAATGTTCGATATAGACACTTTCATAGCCTATGAACCGGCAGTATATAAGCCGATAATACTTGATGAACTTCTTGAAGCAAGAAATACATATCCGGAATATGAGCCTTTCAAGGATCTTGAAGAATTCCTCACCGAGATCGACGGAATGGACATGGATCTGATACCTGCGAACTCACTTGTAAGAGAGTTCGTAGGTGGAAGTCACTACGATTACTGATTTTTGTGCAATACTAACAAATTATTGTGCTGAAATATAGAGATTTATTAAATTTTTTGTTGAAGTATTGATTTTATTCCCAAAAAGATGTATAATATTTCTATAAAACTATGGTTATTCCATAGATTGTTAACGGAAAGGCGGAGCTATGGAAACTAATATTTTGCTTGAAAGCGGAACTAATGAGCTCGAACTGCTCGAATTTTTTGTAGGCGAAAAGGATTACGGTATTAATATCGCAAAAGTAAACGAGATAATGACATACCGTGAGGTTACTCCCCTCCCGGCTGCACCGGAAGAAATAGAAGGACTTTTTATGCCCCGTGACAAGATAATCACTGTGGTTGATCTTCATAAAGTTCTCGGTAATACTCTTCCCGCAGGTAACGAAGGTCTTCTGATCCTCTGCGAGTTCAACGGACTTGACATCGCTTTCCATGTTACAAGCGTAAAGGGTATCCAGCGTATAAGCTGGAGCAACATCGAGAAGCCGCCGACAGTTGCAAACAACAGCCAGAAAGGTATTGCTACCGGTATAGCAAAAATAGAAGGACGCATCATAGTTATTCTTGATTTTGAGAAGATCATCTCCGATCTTAACTGCTCCGCTTCGCTTGATCTTGCCGGAATGGATTCTATTGAGTCAACACGCGATACAAGATTCGATACAAAGATAGTCATTGCGGAGGATTCTCCTTTCCTCAATAAGCTTGTGGTCGATGCTATAACCGATGCAGGTTTCCATAATATCGCTTCATTCTCAAATGGTCTTGAAGCCTGGAACTACATATCTTCCTTCTCTAACCGTGAGAATGTGCGTGATTACATCGGACTTGTGGTAAGCGATATAGAGATGCCGCAGATGGACGGTCACAGACTTACGAAACTCATCAAGAGCGATGATAAGCTGAAACAGATACCTGTATTCCTGTTCTCGTCGCTGATAGACGAGACAATGAAGCGTAAGGGTATCAGCGTAGGTGCCGATGATCAGTTCTCAAAACCGCAGATAGCAAATCTTATCCAGGCTATCATCAGAAAAGTTTCATAAAAACAATATCAATACCGCTCTGTCAGGCATGGCAGAGCGGTATTTTTTACGTTTTTTGCATAAATTACGCGAAAATGGTTGCAAAACCGATTACATTGTGGTATAATTAATATGTATTTCTGTATATATCAGCGAATATATACGATTTGCGAACAATCTGAAAGGATAATTGCTATGTGCGGAATCGTTGGTTACACAGGAAGAAAAAAATGCGGGAATATACTTGTTAATTCCCTCAGGAAACTTGAATACCGAGGATATGACAGCGCAGGAATCGCAGTTTCAGAAAACGGAAAGATAAGAACTATAAAAGCCAAGGGCAAGATAAATGACGGATTGGTAAAGAAACTGGAAGAGGCAGGAGAACTTGATGCGGTCACGGGTATCGGACATACACGCTGGGCAACACACGGTGAGCCGAGTGATATAAACAGCCACCCTATCGGCAACAGCCGCATCACTATCGTACATAACGGGATCATTGAAAATTACAGGAAACTGAAAAGCTTCCTTACAGAAAAAGGCTATGTCTTTGAAAGCGAAACAGACACCGAAACAGTAGCCAAGCTGCTCGACTATTATTACACCGGCAACCCTGTCGAAGCTATATCGAAGGCTGTTACTGACATCGAGGGTGCTTATGCTCTCGGTATAATGTTCAGAGACTATCCGGACATGATCTATGCTGTCCGTAAGGACAGTCCCCTCATCGTTGGCATCGGTGACGGCGAAATGTACATCGCTTCGGATATGACGGCACTCCTCGAATACACCAAGCAGTACTATCTGCTTGAGACCGGTGAGATCGCTGCTATATCACAGAACGGAGCCGCATTCTGCGATCTTCACGGGAACAAGATAACTAAGAACGTCCAGACTGCGACATGGGACGTATCGGAAGCTGAAAAAGGCGGATTCGAGCACTTCATGCTCAAGGAGATACATGAACAGCCGGGTGCTGTAACAAAGACGATATCCCCTCGTATAAGAGACGGTCTTCCCTGCTTTGAGGAATGCGGGCTTACAGACGAGATGCTCCGCAATTACCACCACATATTCATTGTTGCATGCGGTTCTGCGATGCACGCTGGTATGGTTGGAAAATATATAATCGAATCCACTTCCCGGACTCCGGTAATAGTTGATATCGCTTCGGAGTTCAGATACAGAAATCCGCTTCTCTCTGCCGACGATCTTGTGGTTATCATCTCACAGTCCGGCGAAACAGCAGATACAAAAGCCGCACTTGAACTTGCTAACGAGGTCGGTGCCGATACCCTCGCTTTTGTGAATGTCGTCGGCTCGTCAATTGCACGGGAAGCTAAAATGGTAATGTTCACCTACGCAGGTCCGGAGATCTCCGTAGCATCAACAAAGGCATATATGGTACAGAATGCACTTATGTACCTCCTTTCGTTCAGAGTTGCTCTTGCAAGAGGCGCTATAACCGAGGACGAGTGCAGAAATTACATCGCAGAGCTTGAAAAGATACCGGAAAAGATCTCGGAATGCCTTGAAGATCTCGATCCATACAGGAAAGCGGCTTCAACACTTGTAGGCGCGGACAGTCTTCTGTATATCGGACGCGGTCTTGACTATGCACTAAGCATGGAAGGCTCGCTGAAGCTCAAGGAGATATCTTATATCCACTCGGAAAGTTATGCGGCAGGTGAACTGAAGCACGGTACTATTTCGCTTATAAGCAGCGGAATGCCGGTAATAGCTGTTGCGACACAGCGTCAGCTTCTCGCAAAAACCATAAGCAATATGCGTGAAGTAAAGACCCGCGGTGCTTATGTAATAGCGATCTGCCCCAAAGACGTTTCGATCGATGCAGAAAGCGCGGATCAGATCATAAACATACCCGATGCGGGAGAACTTCTCATGCCCCTTGTTGCAGTCGTTCCTCTCCAGCTTATCGCTTACTATACGGCTGTACTCAGAGGAAATGATGTTGACAAACCGAGAAATCTCGCAAAATCGGTAACTGTAGAATAAAGAAGAATACCCAAAGTTTATTTTCGTTAAAAGCAGGTATATGAACAATGGAAGAAACATCACTCGTTCCTGAACGTCATCGCCCTGTCGTTGATGTCTGGACACGACTGGCGGAAACTAAAAAACCGATCATAATGTACGGAATGGGAGACGGAGCCGAAAAGATTCTTGCAGTAATGGACACACTCGGCATCAAACCTGCCGATTTCATGGCAAGTGATGAGTTCGTCAGAGGTCACAGCTTTAAAGGCTATCGCGTAAAAAAGCTCTCAGAGATAGAAGAGCTTTACAAAGACTTTATAGTCGTGATCTGCTTCGGCACTGCCCTTCCCGACGTACTTGACCGTATCGAACATATCCGTGAGAAATACGAAACCTATGCACCCGATGTGCCCGTTATAGGTGACGGTCTTTTTGACGGCGATTATATCTCGGATCACGAATTTGAGATAATGACGCTTAAATCCATTCTTGCGGATCAGGAGTCAAAGGAATGCCTTGACGCACTTATGAGATACCGTATTTCCGGGGATATCGGTGATCTTCGCTCTTGCGAGACCCCAAAATCAGACATACTGGATATTATTAAAATAGGATTCAATGAAACGTATGTCGATCTCGGCGCCTACAGCGGAGATACTGTCGAAGATTTCCTTAAACTTACCGGAAAACGCTTCAATAAGATCTATGCGATAGAGCCTGACAGACGCAATTATTCAAAACTCAGACGGAGACTGTACTATATCAGCGGTGCGCTGCTTGACGCAAGAAATATTGCTGTCTGGAGCTCGGATACAAAGCTTATGTTCTACAATAAATCCGGACGCAATTCCTCATTCACCGACAATATCTCCGAGGAAACAAAGGGCAGAGGATATGAGACCGATGCAAAAAGTGTGGACAGTATCCTCGGCGGCAAGCCGGCAACACTGATTAAGTACGATGTCGAGGGCAGTGAAAAAGAAGCACTTATCGGTACCGAACAGACGATCCGGACATATAAGCCGAAGCTTATCGTTTCGCTTTA
>JAFVBZ010000230.1 GCA_017479645.1 Ruminiclostridium sp.
ACTTCGTCCGAGTCTCAGATCAGAGATACCGATATGGCATCTGAAATGATCAAGTACACGAAGTCCAACATTCTCCAGCAGGCTTCGCAGTCCATGCTCGCACAGGCTAACCAGCAGCCTCAGGGCGTTCTCCAGCTCCTCGGTTAATCATGGCAGAGCGGCTTGAGAAAACGGTTAAACTCATTGCGTAAGCAAAACTAACTAAACCAAATTGGATCGCACCCGGGCAAAACCGGGTGCGGTTTTGGTAATTTATCGGGCGGTAATTTCTTTTACGGGTGTTGACAAACCGGTTGACTTATGCTATAATAAAAGCAACAAGAGCAGCCGATAAACGGTCGCTCCCGATATAACAGTTAAGAAATAACCGTCACGTTTGGTCGCGTAGGGCGGTTATTTCTTTTTATGCCACAAATCTCTCAGAATATGTACTAAAGCGTACACTTGATCGATATTGCTGATGATAATGCAGATAAGCTCTGCGAATATATCGAGCATGGGCATCACTCCCTTCCGGGAGCAGAGATTGACCGCCTATCCCTTATGGCTGCTCTTATCGGGAATTTGCGCCGGATCGCTCCGACGGTTCCTGACAAGCTGACACTTGCTGAAAATTATCATATAATCACAGTTTTGTCAATAAAGAATGAAAAATGAAAATCTTAGGGACTTTTTGTCCCGTGTGATGTCCGCCGACAGCAGATATATGTGCATTGACCGCGACGGCATCAGATACATATATGAGCCGGTGACTGCGGAGATCCGTCCCGTTGCCGGAACTTCACAAAATGCTGTTCTTATCGGAATTTCAGCCCGCGGTATCTTCTATTCCATTGCCGAAAAATACAAGGGCGTGGGTAAAGATTATTTTGAAGAACTGGAAAAATTTGAGAGCCTTTATAATGCGCTCCTTACTGAGCAGATGAACAAATACAGCGCAAAGAAACCTGTCGGCGGCAGAGTTTCGGCGACCGTGAAGCTGCGGCTGGACGAATTCCGGTCACTGGAACTCGGGCGCGCGGCGGTGGAAATGATATTCGGGTGCAGCGAAAAGCCCGTCGATCACAGCCGTTATGAGCCGCTGTTTCTGCGGTATCTTCTGCTCGGGAACAAGTTCCTTGACGATGTTGTGTATGCCGAGATATTGGAGAATGCCGATGAGTTGAATTTCAGAATGTTGTCGGAGGAACTTACATACAAGTACGCAGCGGGACTTCTGCTCGATGACGAGGTAGTGAACCGCGTGGGATTGTACGGGAAGCTGAGGGCGACACCGTTTGAGAAATTCAAGGTTATCGCCGGAGGACGCAGATATTATGTGCCTCGTGAGGAATTGCTGGACGCGGTCAAATATGATGAGGAATTTGCAAACGGATTAAAATTTTCGGATATTTGGATAATCGGTTCCGGCAAAAATACAATATACGAAAGATAACAGGAGGGATCGTTATGGAGTATTCACAGGTAGGAAAACGGATACGGCAATACAGGCTTGAAAAGAATATGACGCAGGTGATGCTCGCGGAGAAGTCGGGGCTGAGCGAGGCAGCGATATATTCGTATGAAACCGGAAAGCGGCTTCCTGCACTGGAGCCGCTGATACAGCTCTCAAACGCGCTGAATATCTCGACAGACACACTGCTGTGCGATTATGTCAACAATGTATCTTCCGGGAAGACCGGCGGCATAATGGACAGGGTGGACAGCCTGCCTAAACCGGAGAAAGACAGGATTTTGCGTATTATGGACGCCCTTGTGACAGCGGCAAAGTGAACTGAAACAATAAACTATACTTATGGAAGTTATTGCACTCCAACAAATCTGCGTTCCATTATTAGTGTAATAAGTAGAATTCTTGATTTCTTGATAGATATATCCCTCCGCTCTGTGGTATTGTTGGTGGTACGAAGAACCACCACAACCACAAGAACGGAGGATTTTAGTATGACGAAGAAAAGGACAACAGGTCTGGCAATAGGACTGGCAGCAGCTTGCATAGCAGTGCCGTGTGTGGCGGGAGCCAGCAACAAGATTACGAAAGAAGAAAAAGCTGTGCTCCCGGCGGCAACAACATCGACTACGGCAATCACCACCACCGTCCCGCCAATCACAACAGCACCCGTGACCACATCTGTGGAAACCTCGTTGGTCACCACTACCGTGCCCCAGATCACGACAGCCGTGACCTGTTCAACTGCGGAGCAAGGTCTCTATGAAATGCCGACCACTACTACTACTGCGGAGCAGACCGCCGCAGCCGACACGACTGTTCAGCTGACAACGACTGACGCTCCTGCAGCCACTACGGCTCCCGCTCCGGTGGAACCCTACAATGGGCAGACAAGCGGTGACTACATCTACTGCATAGGCTTCGGCTGGGTGTTCAACGAGGGCGGTGGCGGATATGGCGAAACCAATTACGATATGTACTGCAATGGCAATAAAATAGGATACTTTGTATGACGGGATTCAATCCCGTCATTTTTATGTCCGCAGGTAAATATCGCGATGTACGACCTTTACAAATAAATAATACCCTTTGATAGATACAAATGACAGAAATGTTCCAAAATCGGGACATTTCGGCAACTATTTTTTATGCCTTTTAAAAAACTATTGAAATTCTTCCGAGACTATGATATAATAGCGAAAAATAAAGTGAGGAAGGTATTAAAATGTCAAAAACAGAAGTGTACGACGGCGAAATAAATGTTGAGGACTTACGGAAATTCTTTCAGGAAAAGAACGACTTCACGACGATGCCGACATGGGACACGGGTGAACTCAGCGAGAATCAGGCAGAGTTCCGTGAATTCATTCTTAAATATATGAATAAAAGCTGGGACGATGTCGCAAAAAGGAAAGGCATGAAATATCAGTCCTGGAATTATACCGACGATGCTCCGTCCGAGCTGCTGAAACATCGCATAGGCGAGATTGTCGCGGAAAATGTTTTTAAGATAGCTGCTGACGAATGCAAACTGCGGGAAACACTTGCTGCATTTCTTCCTCCGGTGGTAGAGTCCGGGCAGTCTGCCGATGAGATACTTGATAATGTTATGTCGCTGATGATGGAAGTCGTAAGCTATCCCGAGATCGTCGATGCGCAGTATAAATATTCCTGCGATGAAGATTTCAGAAATACCAGAAAGCTGAGTTATGCAAAGGACGCACACGACGAGCACTACAATCATTCGGAAGCCGGACTGAAAAAGGTAAGCATGGAAGATATTAAAAAGGAGCAGCTTGCTGCAAATGATGAGTTGGAGCAGGTGATCAGCAAATTTGCGGTTGAATCAATATTGAGCGCTTTTGATGACAGGGAAAGGACTATTATTAAAATGCTGCTTGAAGATGCAACGCAAGTTGAAATAGCTGCCAAACTCGGAGTGTCACAGAGTTGTGTGTCAAAGCTCGTGAAGAAGATCGGTGAAAAGATGGAAGCTGCATTTGCATGATGATACATATCGTGGAACCGTTCGGAATATTCCAAAAAGGTAATAAATGAGTTCCGGGGTCGAGGAACAATTATTCAAGCTGGCAGGATATCGGTACCGACAAACTCAAATCTTGTTGTGAAAATATATAAAAAGCGATCTCCAAAACATACAAGATAAACAAATTCTGAATTTATATAAAATTTTTTTCAATATCCGGAATATTATTGCTCCGCCCAAACCTGTTATGTTATAGAGGGCAAAAACAGGTACAGTGGTCGGGACTGTATTTCCGGATTTGCTTTTCTGAAATCAACCAAAGAACAAGGGAGCATCTGCTTTGCGGCAGGTGTTCTTTTTGTTCTCAAAATCAAGGTGGTCGGCTTTCACGACCCGTTCATTCAAAGGAGGAAAATAATATTACGAAGAAAGAAAATGAATTAAAGATGTACAGCTGCGCATACATCATGGACACGCAGCTGAAAGCAAACCCGTACATAGTTGAGCATCTGCTCTACCACGGACTGTATATCCTCGCGGGTGCTTCAAAGATCGGCAAGTCATGGCTGGCGCTTGACCTGTGCTTGTCGGTGGCAGAGGGCGAGCCGTTTCTGAAACACGAAACACACCGCGGACAAGTTCTCTACCTCGCGCTCGAAGATAATCTGCTCCGCTTGCAGAATCGCTTGTACGAGTTCACGGAAGAACCGATCGAGGGCTTGCAGTTCTCTACACTTGCAAAGACAATAGGTGGCGGACTGGAACAGCAGCTCGAAGATGCCAAGAGCAGGCTTCCCGACCTGCGACTAATAGTCATTGATACCTTGCAAAAAGTTCGTCGGACAGTCGATGCGAAGTACGGCAGCGACTACAGTGAACTTGGTGTTCTGAAATCTGTCGCGGACAAGCTCGGCGTAGCGATACTGCTGATACATCACACCCGCAAGGAAAAAGACACCGACCCGTTCAACATGATCTCAGGCACCACAGGTCTCATCGGTTGTGCTGACGGGAGCTTCGTTCTCACCCGCGAGAAACGCAGCGATGGTGTCGGAAAACTGTTCTGCACAGGTCGTGACATCGAGAGCGCGGAGATCGCTGTTCGATTCGACGGTCATCGCTGGTCGGTCACGGACGAGGTCGAGTCTCACAAGCCCGATACTTTTTCCTTCGCAGTTCATGATCTGATGACTGAACAAGGTGTGTTCCGTGGCTCGGCAACTCAACTGTGCAAGCTGCTCAGCGACAGGTTCAGAAAAGAGTACACACCAAGCTGGCTGACTCGCGATCTCATTCAGCATACAGATGAGCTGGCTCGGTACGGAGTGACCTTCCGTCTCGTCCGAGTGCATGGCTACCGAGAGATAGAACTCCGATACGACAGACAGGGTGACAGCATGAACGGGGCTCTGCTCCTCGTGGAAATTGTGGACGATGCTGTCACCCAAACTTCCGAAAACCTTTTAACAGAGCCAATTGCTTTGGGTGACACCATTTTTCAGGGTGACAGCATGAGGCTCTCAGGGTGACGGTAAACCGAGAAAGGGTGACAGCAAATTCGGGCGTTTTCCGCCGATTTGCAGGGCGGGTAGAGTAGTGATACCACCGAGGGGAGTTCTGTGCAAATTTGAGCCGTTTCTGCGCCCGTGTGAGCCGATGACGCTCGGAGCAGGATACTCGATCCCAAAGCAGGACTGGGTTGGAGCCTTGCAGACTTCGGCGTTTTGCACAAGACAGTCCGGCAGAGGGACGATTTAGGGGGTATGAAAAAAATGCAGGATAAAGGGCAGTCGCCTTTCCGGCGCCTTGCCCGTCCACTTCGGCGGGCAAAGCCCACCGTTGAGCGAGTTGTAAAATTCAGAAAA
>JAFVBZ010000024.1 GCA_017479645.1 Ruminiclostridium sp.
ATGGTTTGAAAATCAAAGATTTTCAAACTTGCTTCGGTGCAAGCACCAAAGCAAATGAGTTCTGCTTCTCCGAAGCAGGAGGTCTAAAATGAAATCGCATAGAAATATCCCGTTTGGGTACATGATGCGGGGCGGAGAGATCGTTCTGCACCCCGAGGAATCCGTGGCAGTTCGTGAGATATTCGAGATGTATCTCCGTGGAATGTCGCTCAAAAGCATAGCGGCGGCGATGACTGTTCCGTACAACACCGACAAGTTTCTGTGGAACAAAAACATGGTCAGCCGTATGCTTGAAAACAAGCGATATACCGGCTCGGACGGCTATCCGCCTATCATTGAGCTGGAAGTGTTCCGCAAGGCTAATGAAATAAAGCTACGGAAAGCAGCGTTGTGCATCTGCACCGATGAGAAGAAAAAATACCTGCATAGTCTGGTTTCGGGCGGCTCCTCCCTCACGGAAAGTGAGGTCGAGGGGCTGCTCGTTTCGGTAATAAACAGGCTGATAGCCGAGCCGAAGCTTGCCGCGCCGGATAAGCCACAGGAGTACGCACCGACCGCCGAGATCACAGATATGGAGCAACGGCTTGCAGCTTTAATGCATGATGTTACCGTCGATATAGACGAGATCACAAGACTGATTGCTGACACAGCGGCGGCAAAGTACGAGCAGTGTCCTTACGATAACAGGGACAGGACGATGAAAATTATTGACTTGCTGACCCGCCGCGAGCCGCTTGACACGCTTGATATGGAGCTATCCAAGCAGATCATCAGGGCGGTGCATATAAACAAAGGTATAACCGCCATTGAGCTTGTCAACGGAAAAATGATAACATGAAAGAGGTGTTTACATGGAAACAACAGAGATTTGGGAGCCGCAGGTCACGGTCATTCCCGCCAAACCAAAGGACGACGCGCCTACAGGTCAGCGCAAATTCAAGCGCGTTGCCGCCTACTGCCGTGTCAGCACGGACGATGACGAGCAGTTGACAAGCTACGAAGCTCAATGCGACTACTACACCAAGCTGATAAACAGCCACGAGGGCTGGAAACCCGTGAAGGTCTTCGCGGACGAAGGCATCACGGGAACGCAGGCGAAAAAGCGCCCTGAGTTTATGAAGATGATCCGCTGCTGCCGACAGGGCAAGATCGACATTATCCTCGCCAAGTCGGTCAGCCGCTTCGCACGGAACACGGTCGAGAGTCTGCAGTATGTTCGTGAACTGCGGTCGCTGGGTATCGCGGTCATATTCGAGAAAGAAGCACTGAACACACTGGAACAGAAAGATGAAATGCTCATCACGATATTTTCATGGTTCGCCCAAGCCGAGTCCGAGAGCATCAGCAAAAATGTGACATGGGGTGTGAGGCGCTCCTTCGAGCAGGGTAAGTTCTCAATGCACTACGCCACGACTCTCGGTTACGAGAAGGGCGATGACGGGAATCCCAAAATCGTACTTGAAGAAGCGGAAACTGTGCGGCTGATATATGACCTGTTCCTTGACGGCATGACATATCGGAAGATAGCTGAAACCCTGTCGGAACGCGGGTTGAAGAATGCTAAAGGCAATACGGACTGGACGCATTCCAATGTTGCAAGCATTTTGCAGAACGAAAAATATACAGGCGATGCACTCTTGCAAAAGACCTTTGTGACCGACTGCATTACGAAAAAGGTGAAAAAGAACAACGGAGAACTTCCGATGTACCTCGTCAAAGACCACCATGACGCGATAATTGACCGCGTCACATTCAACCGCGTACAGACGGAGATCGCACGACGGACAAGTCTGCGAAAACCCGCTGCTACAGACGAAAAGGGCAAATACAGCGGGAAATATGCGCTCACAGGCTTGGTGATCTGCGGAGAATGCGGTACTGCTTACCGCCGTATCACATGGGACGATAAGAGCGGCGGCAAAATTCCGGTGTGGCGCTGTATCAACCGATTGAAGAACGGGAAGAAGTTCTGCAAATGCTCACCAACAGTGTATGAGGACAGGCTTCACAAGGCTGTTTTAGACGCGATAAATCAGGTGTTCGATGTCAGCGATGATGTGAAAAACACGCTCAGGATAGGGATTCATGCTGTTATGCTGCCGGATGGGAAACATTTGGCAGATCTCGAAAAGAAGAAAATGGCGCTCAACAAAGAGATCGGCAAACTGCTTGACCAATCGTTCAAGGAGAACGACTACACAAAATATGACAGCGAGTTCAAGCGGTTGTCGGACGAGCTTGCCGTAGTCAGTCATCAGATAACTGCGGAGCAGGAGCGGCTAAATGAGTGTGAGGAATCCGCTGCGAATGTTCAGGATATACTTGATGAGATAGAGAATACGGACTTCAGGCTCGATACCTTTGACGAGGCGTTTGTTCGGCACTCGGTTGAACAAGTGACGATTGTTGATAAGAACACGATCAAGGTAAAGATAAGCCAAGCGGAGAGTATAGAGATACCCTTATAATCCGCTTAATCATGCGGGTCCATTCCACTTTGCCGAAAATATACTTTTTGTAACGCAATCACAGCGGCGGACGCGCCGCGGCGAATCCCGTCTTAGGTTTATCCAAGGCGGGTTATTTTTCTGCCTCGCTGTCCGGAGTTCTGATATACTTTTTGTAACGCAATCACAAGCGCGGAGTCCGCGCTGACAATCCGCCTATGGTTATCCGTAGGCGGGTTATTTTTCGCCCGTATCACACAAGTCTTGCAATAATCTAAAGCGTTCGGCACATACATCTTTACCAGACAAAAAGTATATACAGCCCACAACCGGCATAAGTAAGCCGATTGTGGGCTGTATTACTTTTGTTTTTGAAAAATCCAGTCGGTGTATATTTTTTTCGGGTGGAGAGGATTGAACCTATATATTACCAAATCTTACGATACGATAGCAGCTATCCTCTCCTGCTTCATCATAACCGCAGCGCACCAGTCCCCGACGATCAGACCGCCGCCAGCCACAGCGTGTCCTCTACCGTGTTCTCCGGAAACGAGAACAGCTATACATTTTGCTATATAATAATAGGTAGACCCTATGCCTTTTTCACCAAATTTTGGACTAAAATGCATTCCAAAATATACTATTGTAATTATATCTCACAACAATCAATTAATTTTGTATAATCTTCATTGTGTTGAAAATATTTCAAAAATATGATAAAATATCATCACATACACCCAACCTTACGATAAATTTTGACACTATATATACGAGAACAGCTTCCGGAGGCTTTTCAGAATGGACAAAACATCGGCTGACAAATACATTTACGAATACCGTGACAGGATTTTCGGCTTTGCGCTCGGCAAGACCCGAAACATAGATCAGACGGAGGAACTTGCTTCTGACATCGTATATGAGGTTTACCGCGCGTTTCTCGCAAAAGATAACATTGCCAATACAGACGGTTATGTTTACCGTATCGCAAGAAATGTCTGGTCTAAATATGTGCAAAGGCTTGAACAGGGCAGGAATAATGAAAATGTAGATAACATTACTATTCCCGTTTATGACGAACACGATAAAGACGAACTCGATACTGTCGCGGAACTGCGAAAGGAGATCGGTTATCTTTCCGACCGCCAGCGGCTTGTGATATATATGCACTATTATGACGGACTGTCGGTCGCGGAAATATCGTCAAGACTGAACATATCGCAGGGTACTGTCAAATGGCATTTGTCGGACGCAAGAACTAAACTGAAAGCAGGTATTACTATGAATATTGAGAAAGATTTAGAGATAAACCCGATACGGTTCGGTGATATGGGACATGGCGGATATACCGGAAATAAGGGCGATACTGCCGACTTTTTTCAAAGCCGCCTGAGAATGAACATCGCATGGGCTTGCTACCACGAGCCGAAAACTTTGGAGGAAATAGCCCGCAGTGTCGGAGTTCCGAAGGTGTACATTGCGGACGAAATGGCGGCTCTTGAGGACTTTGGATTTATCGACAGAGTTGACTCATCTAAAGATCCGAAGTTTCTCACAAATATGGTCATTTATGATCTAAGACAAAATGAAGATGACAGAACTTTAGAAGAACGCATCAACAGCGCCGTTGATACTCTTTGCAGGATATATTTCCCGAAAGTCTTATCCGACTTTGAAGAAGCTCCCGATCATTGGGGTATGACCTGTGACGGGAACGATGTAAATTTTATGAAATACAGCGCTGTAATGCTGGCGATAAAAGCATTGCGGTTTACAGGCGAAGCCAAAATAAATGAAATGGCTGAAAAGCTTATGGTCAAGCGCCCGGACGGTGGTAATTTCATTGCGTATGCCACTCTGACGGACGACAGGTTCTCCTCACATCAGATCAAGGACAAGTATTGGGCTTGTGGAGAGATGACAAGAGTCGATGTGGGTGATGACCCGAAGAAAAACTTGTTTTCTTTCTCGGTAGATTGTATGTATGCCGACAGAAAGGGTGGCTGGAGAGATAACCTTGATTCGGATTGGGTAAGCCTTACAAGATTTATTCATGACGGCAGGGACAGTCTTACTCCCGAAGAATATAAAAGACTTATGGATAAAGGATATATCTTTGAAGGCAGGGTTCAGCCGGTCGTCGTTAAATGCGATACTTCCGAAATGTTAAGAGAATACATTGATCATTATGTAAAGGACAAAATATACATACCCGATGAGATAAAAGATATATCAAAGGCGATCGACAAGGCTGTGTTTGAACACGATATTAAAAATCAACCGAAGCAGGTGCATGATATTATCAGGTTTAATGCTACAGACAGGCTCGGCACGATGAAAATGCTGCCGCGCGTTATCGAAAAGCTGCTTGATCTGGGGCTGCTGAAACCGCTCACAGATATTCAGAAGAAATCTGTATTCTCGATATTGTGTTTGCAGGAGACATAATCACAAACTATTCTATGCTGACGGAGCATAATGTTCCGTCAGCGAAAGCGCGGTGAAAACGGAAACTGCTGAAATCAAAGTTTTTCCGATAGAATGGTTGAATGACATGTGTTTTTTCTCCTTTCGGAATGCTCTTTGCCAGTGTGCCGGCAAGTGCTTGCATTATTATTATATCATATTGCGTAAAAAAAACAATAATTTTCAAGACTCCGTTCGCTGTACTCATCGTTGATCAGAAAATCGTGAGTTATTTCTTATTATCAGGATAACTTATTGCATCACCCCATGACAGGACCTCGTTAAAAAATCCCTCTATTTCCAGCAAACCATATCTCCACATAAAAGCTCTGTCCTTTTCCGGCAATTCATCTAACCTTAACCACAGCACTTCTTTTATAGGTTGGCTGTCCGCGGGTTCTTCGGGATCAAAGCCTGTTATCTCCTTTTGATCTTCGGGGACAGTAACCTCGAAGGCATATTCCGTTCTGCCGCAGCTGTAAACCTCGGCAAGCTTTCTGACTACCGTACCGTCAAGACCGCATTCTTCCTTCAGCTCTCTGACTGCAGCCTGTTCGGGAGTTTCTCCTGGCTCAATGCCGCCTCCGGGAATCGAGTAAAAACTCCTGCCGTCATAAAACAGCTTTTCCATAAGTATTTTTCCGTTTCTTACAACAAATACAACGCTTCTGTTTCTCATAGATACACCTCTGCGAATTCAGAATATCCTGTGATTAATATAGTATGCTGTTCTCTTGCCGTCGGGCTCGATAACAAATTTCGATACAGACCCGCCGCTTCCGTTGAAACGGAATTTTGCGATGTCCTCAAAGCCGTACCCCATTATCATCGACTGCAGGAAGCTGAGCGTCGTTCCGTGGGACACTATGAGGATACGCTCTTCATCGCTTTCCGTGATCTGCCGATAAAACGGTGTGAGCCTGTTCCACAACTCCCTGTCAGACTCTGCGTCGGGGAAGGGTTTGTAGTCGGGATCATAACCGTTCTTCGGTGCTTCATTCTCACGGTACCAATCTCTTGTCATGCCGTTGCCCTTGCCTGCATTGACTTCTCTTATCACCTCGGAATACACAGGTGTGATGTGCAGTGACCTGTTCATTTCTTCGGCAGTCTGTACTGCACGGGGCTGATCGGAACAGTACATTTTGAAACCTCTGCGGCAGCCCTCACAAAGCAGCCATTTCCCGATCTCAAAGGCCTGCTGCCTGCCTCGCCCGGTAAGGTTCCATTCACCCCACGCGCCGATATGCCCGTTGATGTGGTGCTCGGATTCGGTATGCTGAACGGTGATGATGATCTTACGCTTTTTCCGGCTGAAAAATGCCGTGATCACTTCCTCGGCACGTTCTTTTCCGAACCAGCCCTCACCCTTTCCAAGCTTCGGGTACAGTCTGTACAGAGTGTCTCTCTCTGTCTGCGGGATACCGGAAATATCGGTTTCCGGGCGGCTCACAGGAACAGCGATCAGCTTGTTGTCACCGTCCCAGCGGCAGAATACGCCTACTACGCGTACAGGCATCTCGTCCCCCAATCTGCATGGTGTATCGGTTATCACGATCACATCAAGATGCTCGCAGGGCGGCGTGCCCGACTCCTTTATCCAACCGGAAGGAAAAGGCACATTTCTTATGTATGACAAGCTGTCGCAGTCCTTTTCCTCAAAAGTGTCCGTATCCGGCATATAATGCATACGCTTCCGGTAAGCCGATGTCTGTTCGATCTTTGCTGTAAAAATCATATTATGTGTTCCTCATTCGTTTTTTTAATGATAACATATTTTCTGTCTGTTTTCAACACATTTCATACAAAACAGCTCCGAAACGCTGTAAATGCCGTTCGGAGCTGTTTTGTATTATTTCATGTATTCATTGGTCAGTCTGCCGGATCAGTTAGTTCCTGTAAGCGCAGTCCCGTTCACATAAAGCGTGTAACCGTTGGAGATGATGCTTGCCGGGTCTCCGTCAAAGCTTGTAACATAGCTGTCGCCGGTGAGTGTCCAGGTGCTTCCGCTTCCGAGAGTTACCGAAACCGTGCCGGCTTCCGTGGAAACGGTGTCGCCCGCATCATTCGTGATCGTGCCGTCAATATAACCGGTGAATGTTGAAGAGTCGGTGAGATTCAGCGTAAGTTCTGAGTTGCTGCCGACGAGGATAGCGCCTTCAAGGGTCTGTCCGGAAGCGTTCAGCACAGCGGTATTGTTCCCGCCGTTCCAGCCGTCGTCGCAGACTGACAGAAGTATATTGCTGCTGTCCTCATTTGTGATCTTGACGCCGGAGAGCGTGATCACCGCGCTGGTGTTGGTCACATGGAATACATGACCGTTCTTGCCGGTCAGGCTTCCGCCCGTCATAGTGAATGAGGAAGTACCGCTCGCCGCGTCACCGGACATCGACTGATAGATCATAATGGTGTCGAGGAATTTCGCATTGCCGTTGCGTTTTGTATTGTTCGCTGTAAGATCGCAGTTGTTGAGCGTTATCGAGTTCAGACCTTCGATGCAGACGCCCTCGGAAAGGTTGGAAACAAGCTCCGCATTCGATACGGTAATGTCCGCAGTCGAATATATCGCAGGAGAGCCGAGACCGTTCGATGTATAAATACCGCCGTCAACTGTAACTGTACCGCCGCCTCTGTCGGTGCGGATAGCCGCCGAGGACTGACCGCTTGTGGTGACGGTAAGGTTATAGGCTTCGGTAATGCCGCCGCCCGTGGTCATAATGCCGCCCGAGCCGCTGCCGGAAGTTGTGATCGTTGTATCTCTGATTATAAGCGTTGTACCGTCACCGTCAGCGCCGTTCTGACCGCCGTTGCCGCCGTAGCAGAACACGCCGTTTGCACCGGAAGCATCGGAGGTGACAGTTCCGCCGGTTATAGTTGTCGTAGTGCCGCCTTTGACGAGTACAGCCGCGTTCTGACCGTAGAAATTGCAGTTATCGCCGCCGTCGGAGTCGCCGGTCTTGGTGACTGTCATACCGCTTACAGTCACATCATCGGAAGTGCTTATCATGAGTGCGCTCTGATCGCTTGTATCGGAAGTATAGGACTTGCTGTCCTCACTTGCAGCCGAGGTTATTTCCGTGGAGCCGCCGTAGATCACTTCCGAACTTCCGCCGCCGAATCCTCCGCCGGGAGCTCCTCCTTCGCCGCCGGGCTTATCGGGAGGATTTCCTCCGGGCGCTCCGCCTTCACCGTCGGGCTTATCGGGAGGGGTCCCGCCTTCGGGCATATCCGGAGGGGTATTGCCGGAATCGCCGTCCGGCTTTTCGGGAGATGTCTCCCCGGACACTTCGGTTTCGCCGGCATTATCGCTCTGTCCGGTCACCTCGGCAGCAGTCGGTTCTGTTACGGCAGCGGCAGTCTCTTCGGCTGCGGAAGCCGCGGTCTGCCCGGAACCTGTATTTGCCGTGCCTGTACCGCAGGCTGCAAGAGAAGCAACCAGCATTATTGCTGTTATTGCAGAAATGTATTTTTTCATATTGATCTCTCCTTTTGTATTTCCTATATCTGCATTATACCGGCATAACCTAAAATAAACTTAAAGCCGTACGCGCAAAATGTATTTTTGATATTGCAATTTCTTTTTCCATATAATATAATAGAAACAGATCATATTCGCCGGTAGTGATGCAGGAGCGGTGAGCAGGGCAGAAAAAGGAGACAGCGATAATGGAAGTTAAAGTGAGAGAGCTTATTATCCCGAACGGCAGCAGATCGGTTTTCGGAAAACTTTACACACCGGCTGAACCGGGAAGATATCCCGCGATAATATTCAGTCACGGCTACAACGGCACCAACAGGGACTGGACAGGTGAGTGCGGATACTATGCGTCGCACGGCTATATTGCTTATGCGTTTGACTTCTGCGGCGGATCCGCGGGAAGCCGAAGTTCCGGCAGCAGCACGGATATGACGATAACTTCGGAGAAAGAGGATCTGCTTGCCGTATTCGACTATATCCGCGCTATGGAAAGCGTTGACAGCGGTAACACAGTGCTGTTCGGCGGAAGTCAGGGCGGGCTTGTATCGGCACTTGCCGCTGCTGAAAGGGCGGACGAAGTGAAGGCGCTTGTGCTGTACTTTCCGGCATTCTGCATTCCGGACGACTGGGCGAAGAAATACCCCGATCCGGATAAAGCTCCGGAAACGTTCGATTTCTGGGGATTGAAGCTTGGAAAAGGGTTTGCGGCGGACGTACACAATATAGATGTTTACGGCACTATCGGAGGTTACAAAGGTGATGTGCTGATTTTCCACGGTGACAAGGACGAAACAGTGCCTTATTCCTACTCCGAACAGGCGGTAAGGATCTACGAAAATGCTGCACTGATAAAGCTTGAAGGTGAGGGTCACGGCTTTTCAGAGCAGGGAAATCAGACTGCAAACGAAAGGATACTTGAATTTCTTGGCAAGGAATGCGGTTTATTATAATTGACAATTGATAATTGATAATTGACAATTATTGTGTCCGCTTCGCGGACGTATCTGAATTGTGACAAAAATAGAAGCATTGTTTTTCCGTTGCGAGATTAACGTTTTTCGTCACGATTCAAATTTTCGCGCGCAGCCAAAGCACGATGCTTTGCGTTCGTCCCCCAATGCCGCAAGGATGCGGCATAACAAAGGACGAACCGCGCACCACAATTGTCAATTGTCACTTATCAATTATCAATTAAAAAAGCACTGCCCGGCAGTGCTTTTTTGATGTAATACAGCTTCAGTCAGTTCTGACCGTAATAAGCGTTCTTGCCGTGCTTTCTGAGATAATGCTTGTCGAGAAGTTCCTGCTGCATCTGTCCCGCGGACGGGTCTATCTCATGCGCGTGGAAGTTCATAAAAGCGACTTCCTCAAGTACAACCGCGTTATGTACAGCCTCCCACGGGCTTTTGCCCCAGGTGAAAGGACCGTGGTTCTTTACAAGAACAGCAGGAATTGAAAGAGGGTCGATGCCCTTGAATGCCTCTATTATAACAGTCCCCGTTTCTTTTTCGTATTCTCCGTTTATTTCCGCCGGCGTCATGGCTCTTGTGCAGGGTATCTCGCCGTAGAAATAGTCACCGTGTGTCGTACCCATAGGTATTATCCCGTGTCCTGCCTGTGCATAGGACACCGCCCACCGGCTGTGGGTATGGCAAACGCCGCCGATCTCCGGAAATGCGCGGTACAGTTCAAGGTGTGTGGGCGTATCGCTTGAGGGTTTGTATTTTCCTTCGACGCGTTCGCCTGTCTCAAGGCTTACCACTACCATATCGTCGGCTGTCATGCCCTTGTATTCAACGCCGGAGGGCTTTATTACGAACAGCCCGCTTTCTCTGTCGATCCCCGAAACATTGCCCCAAGTGAATGTGACAAGACCGTGTTCCGGAAGCATAAGGTTTGCTTCGAGTACTTCCTGTTTAAGTTTTTCAAGCATATCACGCATCTCCTAACATTTTCTCTGCCGCAAGTCCGGCATTGTAGCGCTTCATAAATCCCGTAAATCCGTCGGAACCGTTCTTTTCCGGCTTTAATGTGCTCTTTTCCATATCGGTGAATACGCAGCTTTCAAGCCATTCGGGAAGTGTTTTTCCGTTTGCGCATACCATATATGCCGCAAGCAGGGCAATACCCCATGAGCCGCCTTCTCCTGCGGTCTGCATTACGGAGACAGGGGTTCTGAGCGCATCTGCAAGATACTGCTGTGCAACGCCTTTCGTCTTGAACAGACCGCCGTGTCCCGTGAACTGATCGGCAGTCACGCGTTCCTTTTCAAACAAGATATCCATTCCGGAGCATAATGCCGCAAAAGAGGAATAGATCTGCGCACGGAAGAAGTTTGCGAGGTTCATGCTGCTGTCCGGCTCGCGGAAGTACATGGGTCTTCCGTCCGCAACGCCTGTTACCGGCTCACCGGAGAGATAGTTGTAGGATACCACTCCTCCGCAGTCCGCATCGCCTTTCAGCGAGTTGTTATAAAGAAGATCGTATATCTCGTAACGTTTCATCTCATGTCCGGAGAGCTTTGCGAACTCGTCGAACAGCTTCACCCACGCGTCAAGCTCGGAACAGCAGTTGTTGCAGTGTACCATAGCAACGGGAGCGCCGTCCGGCGTGGTCACGATATCTATTTCGGGATAAACGCCCTTGATGGGCTTTTCGAGAACGAGCATTGAGAAAATAGATGTACCGGCGGAGATGTTTCCGGTTTTGGGAAGTACAGCGTTTGTGGCTGCCATACCCGTTCCCGCGTCGCCTTCGGGAGGGCAGAGGGGTATACCGGCTTTAAGGTCTCCGGAGGGATCGAGGAATTTTGCGCCCTCCTCGGTAAGTGTACCCGCATTCTCACCCGCGGACAGCACTTCCGGAAGTATTTTGCGGATATCCTGTGTGAAGCCGTGAGAAGCCGCCGCTTCCGTGAACTTTCCGATCATGTCCTCATCATAACCGCCGTCGGTTATCGGGAACATTCCCGATGCGTCGCCTACGCCTATGACACGTTTTCCGGTGAGCAGGTAATGGATATATGCGGCGAGAGTCGTGATGTGTGCGATACTTCCGGTATGCGGTTCTTTATCGAGAATAGCCTGGTACAGATGCGCGATGCTCCAGCGCTGAGGGATATTGAATCCGAACAGTGCGGTAAGCTCCGAAGCGGCTTTTTCCGTTGTGGTGTTTCTCCATGTACGGAAAGGAACGAGCAGCTTATCGTCTGCATCGAATGCCATATATCCGTGCATCATTGCGGAAATGCCTATGGAACCAGTGGTTGTCAGCGTTATTCCGTACTTCCCGGTAACATCTTTTTTAAGATCGGCGAAGCATGCCTGCAAGCCTGCGCGGATGTCATCAAGGGAATATGTCCAGTACCCGTTTTCAAGCCTGTTCTCCCACTCATGAGAACCGCCTGCGACGGGCGCGAATGTATCGTCGATAAGTGTTGCCTTTATGCGCGTGGAGCCGAACTCTATGCCGAGATATGCTTTACCCTGCGATATTTTCTCCGTAATTGTCATTGTTATCAGCCTTTCATTTTTGATTTAAGATCAAGCATTTCAAGTGTCTGTTCAAATATATTCAGATCGGTCTTGTCGTCTATTATCACAAGCTCTGTGTCTGTCATCTTTGCGAAAAGACGGATATCCTCGCTTGTGAGAGCGGTGGAAACGACAGCGTGATGAGCGCCGCCGGCATATATCCATGCCGCCGCACCTGTGGCGAAATCCGGCTTTATCTTCCACATAAGTCTTGCTACGGGAAGCTTCGGCATCGGCTCGGGCTGCTTTATCAGCTCTATCTCCGCGCATACAAGGCGGAAACGGTTCCCCATATCTATCATGGAAACTGCGATACCCTTGCCGGAAACGCCGTCAAAAACAAGTCTTGCCGGGTCTGATTTGTTTCCTATGCCGAGATGATGCACCTGGATCTTCGGCTTTGTGCCTGCGAAAACGGGGGAGACCTCCAGCATGTGCGCCGCAAGTTCAAGCTCCTCGCCCTCGGTGAGATCGTAGGTGTAATCCTCCATAAATCCGGTGGAGCCCTCTCTGTCAGCCGCCATTTTCTGTATTACCGCTCCGAGCGCCGCGGTCTTGTAATCGCCCTCGGGACCGAAACCTATGCCCTTTGCCATTATATTCTGCGCCGCGATACCCGGAAGCTGGTTCAGTCCGTGAAGATCCTGGAAAGTATCGGTGAAAGCGCTGATGTTTTCCTTTGCGATAAACTTGTCGAGAGCGGCTTCATATTTTGCCTGTTCGCGTACAGCGGCAATATTGTCGGTATCCATATCGTACCTGTCGGTGTACTCTTTCATTTTGGCGTCGGTCTCGGCATCTGTCACTTCATTCACGATCTTTACAAGATCACCGATGCCGTAGTAGTTCACATTCCAGCCGTACTTTATCTCGCTCTCTACTCTGTCGCCGTCGGTGACTGCAACATCGCGCATATTGTTTCCGAACATAGCCACGCGCATGCCCTTGCAGAAGTCAACCGCAGCGGCGGCATAAGCGAAACGGCGTATCTTCGAGATCACAGCCTCATGTTTGTAGTAGCCGGCTGCAACTTCGCGCTTAATTCCGAGACGGGTGCAGATGAAACCGAACTCTCTGTCGCCGTGGGCGGACTGGTTGAGGTTCATGAAATCCATGTCTATGCTGTCGTAGGGGAGTTTTTCGTTGTACTGGGTGTGAAGGTGCAGCATGGGCTTTCTGAGTGCCTGCAAAGCACGGATCCACATTTTTGCGGGTGAGAATGTGTGCATCCACATTATCACAGCGATGCAGTCACCGTCAGCCGATGCTTCAACACAGAGCTTCTCTGCTTCCGCTGCGGTCTTGACTATCGGAGTATGTACAACGGACGCGATATCGGACAGCTTGCTGTCAAGGAATTCCGCCATTTCCTTGCTGTCCTTTTCCGCCTTTGCGAGGGTCTCTTTACCGTAGAGATCCTGGCTTCCTGTAATAAAGTATATCTTTTTCATTCCTGTCCTCCGTTTTATGAAAGTATAATGCTTACTACCGAGCATTTCGGCAGTGTGAACTTAACTCCGCCGGAAGTGATCTCCGCCTTGTGTTCTGCGGGTTTCAGCTTTTCGGGAGCAGTAAAATCGTTGTATGCCCTTACATCGCCGGTAAGTATGCGGGCTTCGGCGGTTTTAGGCTGTGCGCCTACGATCGAGCAGTCTATCTCAAAGTCCTCGCCGAGAGAAGCGTTGGAGAATGTCATCGTGATCTTTCCGTCCCTGTCCATTGAAACCGACTGAGATACTGCGGGTATGCCGTTTGTCTCGGTGTTGTCGGTGTAGCTGTAGAGAAGCTCTGCGTCCTGATGAGTCTTGAACATATCGAAAACGTGGTAAGTAGGGGTCTTGAGAAGCTTGTCTCCCTCGGTCATGACAAGGCACTGGAGCACGTTCACTGCCTGCGCGAGATTTGCCATGCACACTATGTTGGAACGCTGATTGAAGATATTGAGGTTTACGGCTGCGACGATCGC
>JAFVBZ010000231.1 GCA_017479645.1 Ruminiclostridium sp.
AGGGATTTGAACCCTCGCGCCGGTTTCCCGACCTACTCCCTTAGCAGGGGAGCCCCTTCACCACTTGGGTATTTCTGCAAGTGCCGATAAAACTTATATTAAAATTGGCGGAGAGGGTGGGATTCGAACCCACGGTCCCTTGCGGGATCACTGGTTTTCAAGACCAGCTCCATAAACCACTCGGACACCACTCCTCGTGCAAATCGGTCTTAAAATCGACTGCTTATATATTTTACCACAAAATCATGGATAAGTCAAGTGCTTTTTGAAATTTTTTATAAAAAGAGAAAACGGCGGGTATATGAGATACCGCCGTTATAACCTTCCTCATCAGCTTATGTCCTTTCCGAATTCGTCTTTTCCGTCGAATCCGAGCATAAACATTCTGTGGAAATCTCTCATGTCAACGCGTGTCACGGTTCTTGTAAGACCGCCGGCAACATAAATGCGTCCGCACTCGTTACAGGTAGCGGTCTTGATCTGAACAGTCTGTGAGATAACCTTTTTGCCTTCCTGTTTTGCCTTGATACCTTCTCTGCGTACATGCTCAAGCTCGTGACTTCTTACTTTGCTTTTAGCTGCGGCAGGTGACATAGTAGTAGGCATCTGATAGGAGACGCAGGAATCGTTAGAATCATCCTGATACCGTCTTTTACGGCATGTCTCACATTCACAGTTAGGCGGATCCTTCTCAAAGCCGTCTTTTTTTGCACCAAAAAGACCTTTTTCATCGTCTTTTTCCTTGCCGTGAACGTCTTTCTCGAGATTATTTCCTTCGGTTTTGCCGGTTTTATCGACACCGTCTTTATCACCGGGCATTACCGACTTGTCGGTCTTGTCGTCCTTATCGGAAAGACCGAGCTTTTCGGCTTCTTCCTCTTTTTTCTTTGCTTTTTCCAAAGAACCGATGGGTAAATGCTCTTCCTTGAGTGTTCCGTCAAGATCATAACGTCTTTCAATTTTCTGAACAGTCTGTTCTTCCTTGAGACCGAGTTTCTTAGCGTCTTCAGACATTCTGAGATATGAATTCTGTGCGTTTCTGTAAAGAGAAACATTGGCTCCGTTTTTCAGTGCTTCCAGTGTCATTCATATCCCCCCTGACTTTTCGGCAGCCTCCGAGCCTGCCGCAGTCCATTGTATCCTGTGGGGATTGATACGAGTGTGCGAAAGTGATCGGCTTCCGCATTGACCCGCTTTCCGATCGGATCCGCCGGAGATACGGCAGGGGATCAGATGTTGCCTTTTTCAAAACACAAACCACGGTTATTAATTACAATAACCTACAATAAATATAACATATTTACTCACATATTTCAAGAGCATTAAGAAATTTTTGTTAATTCATACAACAATGAGTAATTTTATTGGTGATTTTTCCTAAAGCAAAGACCTCATGCTCATTATAAGCTGAGGTCATTGAAACATTTTTATTTTTGTATTACCGACATAATGTCTTCCGGAGAATCATTCACATGTGAGCGTATAAACTCGATAAAATCCTTTTTAGGCAGGGGCCTTGAGTAATAGAATCCCTGAATGAATTCACAGTCCAGCATTCCGAAACGTTCAACAAGCTCTCTTGTTTCAACGCCTTCGACAACTATCTCCATATTCATATCTTTCAGCATTTTTACGATATTCTGGAGAACGATCATAAGTCTCGGATTGGACTCGAATTCTGCAAAAGTCTTATCGAGTTTTACGATCTTCAGCGGCAGGGAAGCCATTCTCTGCATATTGGAATAACCTGTACCGAAATCGTCGAGTGAGAAAGTAAATCCCGCATCGAGCAGCGTCTTCATATTCTCGGCAATTATGTTCTGAGTCTGGGCATTAGCGGATTCGGTTATCTCAAGATTGATGTTTTCGGGACGGACACCGTATTTTTTCATAAGTGTGATAAGATCGCCGGCAAGACCGCCCTGCATACATTGCACAACAGACAGATTGACTTCTATGTATTCAAGTCCAAGCTCCTTGAATTCCGGGCTTCCGATGAATCTGCACACTTCTTCAAAAACGAATCTGCCGATCTTGATGATCTCACCCGTCTGTTCAGTCTTCGGAATAAACAGTTCCGGAGAGATAAATCCGTATTTATCATTATAAAGTCTTATCAGTGCTTCTGCGGAAAGATATCTTTTGTCCCGAAGAGAGTAGATCGGCTGATAGTAAACCTCGAATTTGTTCTCGCGGATAGCATCGGTAATGATCTTGTCAAGCTCGCCCATAAGATCATACTTATTTTTGTCGAGAAGTTCGCCTGCATGGAGAACAGTACCGGTAAAGCCGATATTTGATGAAAGTTCCTTGCCGAATTCGATCATCGTATTGAAGTCATCTATCTCGGAAGGGCATTTGACAATACAGACGTAAGAAATCAGCGTGATATCCATTCCGTTCAGCGGGAGTTTCGGTTTAAGGGCAGCGTTTATTGTCTCGGCTGTATATTCGGTTTTCTCGTGATTTCCGTAATTCATGACCACACGGAAACGTCCTTTGTCGAGATAATAGATATCCGCATCTGTCTTGGATTGCTTTACGATAGTCTTTATCCGGTTTGCCACAAGCTTGAGCATCTCGTTGGCAGCGTCGTAGCTCAGGATATCCTGTATCTGGAAAAAGTTTGCAATATTTATAAGTATAACATCGATCGGTTTCTTATTTGAAAACGAGCGTTTCATATCGTGGGCGTATGCATTGAACTTATATATTCCGGTGTTGAAATCTATAATTGCTTCCGGACGCTGAATGAAAGTCGATATGTAAAGCAGCGAAACGGTCACGGCAAAAAGCTCGATCCTTATATGAGGATAGAAGTACTGGACGATCACAGCTACAAGCATCAGAGGGAATGTGCTCAGAAGTGAGAAAAGCCTTGCTGTGGTGAAGAGCTTTCTGTACAGGATAGGGTAAATAACACAGACGATCCCGAAAATTCCGGCGATTATATATAGCGCGATCATAAAATCACCGCGCTGATATATGCCGTTCTCTATTTTGAAGATCATGCCGGTGTACAGATTAATCGCAAGTATGATCGCATAACCTATTGCCGGTGATATAGCAAAGTACAGTTCTACATGCTTCTGACCGAAAAGGTGGAAGGTATCGGTCTGTGCTATTATAAACATCAGGAAGAACACTACGGTCATGTTATGGGTGAACAGATACCCGGTATGTGCAGCAGCCTGATAGAAATAGTTTTCCGGCAAAGCTATGTTATCAAGACAGACAGCCATTATATCAAAGAAACTGGCAAGGATACAGAAACAGATCGTCAATATGTAGTATCTGTTTGTCCTGCCTTTGTTCATTCTGCGGAAAAAAGCAGCAATAAGAAGGAATGAGAGAATAACAAAAGCGCAGAAATCGTATGTGAAAGTTTTATCAACCACTTCTCATCACCCCTTTGCTGCGCGAATAATTATATTCTTTTATATTATACTATATTTTTGCACAAAAGTCAATATAATGCTCAATTTATCAAAAATATTTGTGCAATATAGACAATCGGGATTTTCATCTTGACAAATCAGCCTGCAGGATATAAAATTATAATAATGAATAGTATCGTTTCCGGTAATCACGGACTGCCGGATATAAAGTATATCAGTGAGGTGCATTTATGGAAAACCTGTGTTTTGAGAACAGAGAACTTTCTTGGCTCAGATTCAACGAACGCGTTCTGGAAGAAGCGGAAGATCAGCGTCTGCCGCTTTGTGAAAGACTTACTTTCCTTTCAATATTCCGCAGCAATCTTGACGAATTCTTCATGGTAAGAATAGGAAGTCTGCATGACCAGATGCTTCTTGACAGCGAGAGCCGCGACAATAAAACCAAAATGACGCCCGGTGAACAGATAGCTGCCGCGGCGGAAAGAGTAAGGGAACTGAGTGTAAGGTGCGACAAGACATATACCGAACTTATCTCGAAGCTTGAAGACCAGGGAATAACTCTGATAGACTTTTCACAGCTCAGCGAAAAATCCGAAAAATATCTCCGCTCGCTGTTCAAGAGCGATTTTATGCCGCTGCTCTCTACATTTGTAGTCGGAAAGAAGCAGTCATTCCCGTTCCTTCAGAACAAGGAGATATATGCTGTGGCTACTCTTACAGCAAAGGGCGGCAAGGGCGAAAAGAACGAAAAGACCAAGATCGGTATTGTCCCCTGCGGAGGAAGCGTATTCCCGAGACTTATACCTATCCCGGAAAGAGCAGGCTGCTTTATGCTTGCCGAGGAGCTTATACTTCACTATCTGCCTCTTGTATTCAGCAGTTATAAGATCAAGCTTTCCGCGCTTGCGAGAATAACAAGAAATGCCGATATTGACGCGGACAGCATATATGACGAAGATCTCAATTACCGCGATCACATGGCGGAGGTGATAAAGCTGCGCAAGAAGCTTTGTCCTGTTCGGATCGAGGTTACGGGCAATCTGGGGCATGACACGGCGGTAAAGATCTGCGAACAGCTGAAACTTGACAGCTCCATGCTGTTTATGTATGATTCTCCGCTTGATGTATCATTCTTCCCGGTTATCTGCGATCAGCTCCGCAGCCGTTCCGAGCTTTTCTATGCACCTCGCCACCCGATGAAAACTCCGTTCTTTGACGAAAGCCGCTCTATACTCGATCAGATCGAGGAAAGCGACAAGATGCTGCATTATCCTTATCACAGCATACGCCCATTCCTGCTTATGCTGAATGAAGCTGCGCACGATCCGAGTGTCATTTCGATAAAGATGACTCTTTACAGACTTGCAAGAGACAGTAAAGTCGTAGAAAGCCTTGTTGAAGCTGCCGAGAACGGTAAACAGGTAGATGTTCTTGTCGAACTGAAAGCCAGATTTGACGAAGAGAACAATATCGAATGGAGCAGAAGGCTTGAACGTGCCGGCTGTCATGTTATATATGGTCTCGACGGACTCAAGGTCCACAGCAAGCTCTGTCTTATACTGCGCAGGAAGAGCGACGGCATCAGGTACATTACACAGATCGGCACGGGCAACTACAACGAAAAAACAAGCCGTCTGTACACCGATCTCTCGCTGATGACCGCAGACCCATCTATCGGACATGAAGCTTCCGCTGTATTCCAGGCTCTTACACTCGGCGAGACAGTGGATCATATCCAGAAGCTTATGGTTGCGCCTCACTGCCTGCAAAATAAGCTGTTGGATCTTATAGACCGTGAGATAGAAAAACAGAAGAACGGAAAGAACGGTCATATCCGGCTGAAAATGAACAGCCTTACCGACAAGACCCTTATGGATAAACTGATCGAAGCAAGCCGTGCCGGCGTACACATTGAAATGATAGTCCGCGGTATATGCTGTCTTCGCGCAGGTGTGGAAGGCTTCTCCGATAATATAAAGGTAATAAGCATAGTCGGAAGATATCTTGAGCATTCACGCATCTATATCTTCGGCGACGGTGAAGAAGCTGATTATTATATTTCAAGCGCAGACTGGATGACAAGAAATACGCTGCGCCGTGTTGAAGTTGCGGCACCGATCTACTCGGAACAGCTAAAAAAACGGCTGGACGATATTTTCGAGCTTATGATGACAGATAATATCCAGGCTCGTGACATGCTTCCGGACGGTACTTATATCCGCCGTACTCCGGGCAAGCAGAAACCGGTATCTGTACAGGATCTGCTGTATGACGAAGCTTATCGCCAGGCTGCCGATCTTTCATAATACAATATGAAGAGACTTGTTATAGGAATGACCGCCCATGTCGATTCCGGAAAAACCACTCTTACCGAAGCGCTGCTGTATAAGAGCGGAGTTATACGAAAGCTCGGACGAGTAGATCATGGTGATGCATTCCTCGATACTCACTCCATAGAAAAAAGCCGCGGAATAACAGTTTTCTCAAAACAGGCTGTAATGAGCGCCGGTGATGCTGAATTCACGCTTCTTGACACACCGGGACATGTTGACTTTTCTGCAGAGAC
>JAFVBZ010000232.1 GCA_017479645.1 Ruminiclostridium sp.
CGTTCCCCGAAAGAAAGGAATTTGAGCTGTTTGCAAGCATGAACGCGGCGAAGGAAGTCGGCGGTGACTTCTACGATTTCTATATGCTCAACGATCATACTCTCGGCTTTCTAATAGCCGATGTTTCGGGCAAGAGCATACCCGGCGCGATGTTCATGATGACATCAAAGACTGTTATCAAGAGCCTTGCCGAGAGCGGACTTCCGCCCGCCGAAGTGTTCAGTATCGCAAACGAAAAGCTCTGCGAGGGCAACGAAGCGGAGATGTTCGTGACTGCATGGCTCGGTTATCTCGATCTGAACACAGGTCTTGTGCGCATAGCGAACGCCGGACACAATCCGCCCGTACTGATACACGGCGGCAAAGCCGAATATGTGATATTAAAGCCCGGTCTTATGCTGGCGGGAATGGACGGGGTGCGGTATAAGGAACTTACCTTGCAGCTCGAAAAGGGCGATATGCTCTACCTGTACACCGACGGCGTTACCGAGGCTATGGACAATGACGAGGAGCAGTACGGCGAAGACAGGCTGCAAAAGCTGCTGTCCTTCGGCGAGAATTATCCTGCACCCTCGGCTGCAAACGGCATTGCCGAAACTGTCTGCGATATGGTGACAGCCGATGTCACGAAGTTTACGAACGGTGCCGAACAGTCGGACGATATCACGATGCTTTGCGTGAGATTTTTAGGAGGCGAATAAAATGAAGGAATTAACGATCGAAGCTACACCGGAAAATGTCGATACCGTCATAGAATTTGTTGATGCACAGCTTGAAGAATACGGCTGCGGAATGAAAGAACAAATGGCGATAGATGTGGCTATCGACGAGCTTTTCGCCAATATCGCGCACTACGCCTACAAACCCGATGTAGGCTATGCGACGGTGCGGGTCGATGTTCTGAAAGACCCGCTTTCCGTTGAGGTGACATTTATCGACAACGGCAGACAGTATGACCCGCTTGCAAAGGAAGACCCCGATACGACGCTCTCCCTCGAAGACCGTGAGATCGGCGGTATGGGTATCCTTATTGTCAAAAAGAGCATGGACGCGGTCAGCTATGAGTACAAGGACGGGAAGAATATTCTGACTATAAAAAAGAACATCTGAAAAGGAGAACAACTACTATGAACAAGAAGAAAACGGCACTTATTATCGCGGGGATAATGTCAATTACGGCATTATCCTCCTGTGGTCAGTCAACACCCGCCGAAACTGCCGCACCGGAAACGACCACGGCTGCACAGACGACCGAGCAGACAACAACTGCCGCCGAAACGACAACTACCGCCGATGCCGAGACCGAAGCTCCCGCCATGCAGTCTGACCGCACCGACATACCGGAAAGCGAGTGGGACAAATATCAGGAGAAAATTTTCGCTGCTAATCAGAGAGCGGAGGTATTCAAGAATCATCGATTTATGATAATGGAGGTCGATTTCGGCATTGACCCCGGCGAATACAAGGCTTATTACAACTGGTTCACCGAGAATGTTACATACTATCGTGCGCCGGCTTATGAGGAGTTTTCTGTGCCTGATGTGAGGTATGAACTGAACGGTATCGGCTCGGACTGGAATCCTGTCGCTACATATTGTCTGGACATGATCGAGGGCGGTTATCAGTTCTGGCCTGTTCCGGCGGATCTGAATGAATGGTATCAACCCGAATACGAAACGATCACTGAGATGTACATTCAGGACGGCAAGATATATATGAATTCGGTATATAATGAAGCAGGAACCGAGAATTATTACAGTATTCTGCTTCCGCAGGTAGAATACACTGGCGGTACATTAAAGTACACAGCTGTCATCGACGCTGAAAGCCTTGAATTTTCAGAGTCCTCGTCATATATTGAGAAGGACGGAAAGACCGAATGGCTGTTTACCGACAACTACAAATACGATGAGCCTGTGCCGTCGTGCATCAATGCAATAGAGGGCTTCTTTGAACGCGGTAACGTCGGCGCTGTCGTAACTGTCACGGCGACTTCAAATCCCGGCACCGAAAAAGAGATGACAAAGAGCGTTACAATTCCCGCAAATTCGTGGGTATCGTTCTACACACCCGATATTGAAAACCCCGCGTATTACACAAACTATGAATGTACGCAGGCTTGGGACGGAGATTGGGATATGATGTCCGATCTGACCGTGTATATAAAGGAATACGAGGAATGAAAGAGCTTTTATTATGGATATAATATCGGGATTATTAGATAATGTTGCAAACATATATGATGTCGCTTTCCTTTTTTGGTGCATTGTTCTGCTTTACCTTTCGCTGAAAAAATGCTTTCTAAAGGGCAAGAAAGGAAAAATAAGGCTGTTTTTCATAACACTGTTTACAAATCCTTTTGTGTTGTATTTTGTGAGCGTATATGCGACTGGCATAGCAATATGGATTATCATATTGATTATGGGTAATGAAAGCATTTTTAAGGCTGATAATAAGTTGTTCTTGATAATTGATATAATTTCAGGCGGTCTTATATTTATACTGCTCTCTTTTCTGTTTTCGCGATTGATTGGAAAATGGCTGAAAGCTCCTAATATATCTTTGGTAACATTCGTGTATCTGATGTTCGGAGTTCTGTTCTCTGTTATGATAAGAGGTTATAGAAACGATACGCTTGATGAATCCCTTACAGCTTTTATTATAAGCATTACTGGCACGACGGTATTACTGATTGCATCCTTGCTTTTATATCATTTTGTTATCAAAGCTCTTGCTAAACTGACAGACAAAAAGCGTAAGATAAACGCGAAAGTATTCCTGATCCCACCTGCTGTATTCAACTTTGCATATATAACACTTTTAATATCAAATACCAATCTGAATGTTGAAACGAGAACAGTAATTTACATATTCTCCACAATAATAATATTCCTGTTTATATGGGCGTTCTATGTCATCATCAAAAACATCAACGCCACAAATGAAGCTATGGAAGCAAAGGAACAGAACAAGACACTCTCCGTTGAGGTTATGGAAGCTCTCGCCCACACGATAGATGCGAAGGACAAGTACACAAACGGTCATTCCGTCCGCGTGGCGAAATATTCACGCATGATTGCCGAGAAAATGGGGCTGTCGGCGGAAATGTGTGAGAATATCTACTATATGGGGCTTCTCCACGACATAGGAAAGATAGGCGTAC
>JAFVBZ010000233.1 GCA_017479645.1 Ruminiclostridium sp.
CACACTATCACAATCACATTCTTATCAACACCTACGGCATTGACGGGCACAAGTACAACGACAATTATACGACTCGTCGGAAGATACGCGAGCACTCGGACAGAACCTGTCTTGCATTTGGAGTTCCATACATCGAAACTAATCGCAAGCGTGGTATGTCCTACGGAGAGTGGGTGCACCGCAAGCATGGTACATCATGGAAAGAAAAGATACGCCGCGAGATCGACACGCTTGTTTTAAGTTGCAAGAATTATGATGAGCTTGCAGCCGCGCTCGAAAATAAGGGGTACACGATAAAGTATGGAGCAAAGCCGTCGATAAAAGCGCCGGGGCAGCAGCGTTTTACACGTTTTGCAACGCTTGGCGATGATTACACTATCGAAAATATCAAGTCGCGTATTGTATGGAAGGACGATCTGGGTAACGCAAGCCGCGAGGACGCATACAACAAGGGACAAGCTCTGACTATCTGCTTTGCCAGCATTATCACTCAGCTCGCAAAACGCATAGTTGACGGAACGAAGAAACCGAACAAGCGCGATGAAAGTTTGGAATACCTGCCGCACAACGATCGAGATTTATTTCAGTTAGGAGCACAGCTCGCGCTTATTAACAAACTAAAAATCCATTCCATAAGCGGGGTGTCAGCCAAAATTGAAGAAGCACAGAAAGAGCATGACAAGGCAGTCAAGGCGTTTAATGGACTTACAAAAGAACAGCACCGACTCGATGATCTGCTAAAACAGTACGACAATTACCGTGAGTTAGAGGACAAGCCCGACAAATCTCTCGCGGAAAAGATGAAGCTTTCCCTTGCGCGGCAGTCGCTTTCCCGTCACGCTATCAATTCTCCGGAAGATGTGCGGCAGCTCGAAATTCAGAAACAGGAATATGACGACCGCATCGCGGAAATTCAAAGGACGATAGATGACAAGGATTATCTTGTCAGGGCGCTTCGTGAGATCGCCGCAACCTATCAGGATATATCGTATGGAGACTACATCAGTAAATTGATCGTAGAGAAGAAAGCGCAGCAGGAGACCTCGCCGGAAAACACTGTGCAGGAAAAGACGACACCGGTGCCGACACAGACTGTTCCTGTTCAGAAACGCGACGAGCCTAAACCGATAACGTCGGAACCTGTACAAAAGCAGGACGAGCCGGAGAAGGAGAACCCTGCACAGAAACCAACAGAGCAGAAAAAGCACCGCAGTCGCGGTCGCGGATAAAAATGGAGGTGGAAATCTATGTACAACATATTCGGAGGTGTGCCGCCGTAGGCTTTGTTATACCGTTTGCGGCTATACTCACATACAGTAAAACAGATAAATAAACATAACAATGAAATTTCAAGGAGGAAAAGGAATGAGAAGAATACTTACAATCAAAGAAGCAGCGAAACTTATCGAGGGTCTGACAGAGTATCGCATACGCCAGATGTGCAAATCCGGTCAGCTCCCGTGCTTTATGGCGGGTAAAAAATATCTGATCGACGAGCAGGCTCTTTACAAGGCGGTTCTCGGTTATGTACCCGAAGATGTGAAGTCTGCATAAAGAAAAAACAAGCAATGAAATGATGAAAAGCCGCACCACTAAGCCATCTTCGCTTGTTACAAGTCTCGGATTCGGGGATCCAGTAACAAAAAATTTCTCGAACCACTTGACAAGTCACGCTTTAATGTGTAAAATAATAAGTACAGACAAGTGCTGCGGTTTATTGAAGGAGGAATAAACCAATGGCATCAATCAGCAAAAGAGGTAACTCTTATCGTATAAAGGTCTCGTGCGGGTACGACGCACACGGCAGGCAGGTCAGCCAGTACAAAACCTGGAAACCCGAACCCGGCATGACCAAGAAACAAATCGAAAAGGAAGTGCAGCGTCAGGCTGTACTGTTCGAGGAAGAATGCGCCGGCGGAAACAAGGTGTCCGCTATCAAATTCGAAGATTTCGCCAAGCAGTGGTTCACGGAATATGCGTACATTCGCCTGAAAGCCGGAACTATCGCGGGTTACGAGAATATGACACCGCGCATTTACAAAGCTCTCGGACATATCCGTATGGACAAGCTCACGCCGCACCACGTTCAGAAGTTTATCGTTGAACTCACCGAATGCGAGCGCTTCGATACACCGAAGAAGAACGGCGGCAGACTGTCAACAAAGACGATAAAGCTGTATAAATCGTTCATTTCTACCGTATGTGACTATGCTGTGAAAATGCAGGTAATAAAAGATAATCCCTGCAAAAATGTCACGATTCCGAAGGTCGTCACGCCGGAGAAGGACTACTACTCTATCGAAGAAGCCCAGCGTCTTCTCGAACTCTTTTCACAGGAACCGGACGAAAACTATATGTTTGTCTGCTTCTATACTGTTGCAATTTATACCGGCTTCCGTCTCGGAGAATTGCTTGGTCTGGAATGGAAGGACATCGACTTCGACGCGAACGTACTCTCCGTCAAGCGCACCAGCCTTTATACCAAAGAAAAGGGAATCTACACCGATACACCCAAGACCGCGTCAAGTATCCGCAGTCTGAAAGTCCCGCAGGGAGTTATGGACTGCCTTGTGAAATGGAAAAACTTGCAGGATGCACAGCGCGAAAAGCTCGGTACGCAGTGGATCGAGACCGACCGCATCTTCACGAAATGGAACGGTGATTATCTTTGCAGAGCCGCACCCTCGCACTTCTTCCACAAATTCTGCGACTGGACGGGTATGCGCTATGTATCTTGCCATTCCATGCGACACACCAACACTACGAATTCACACACATTAAGACCAAGACAAAAACAATTACTTCTCCCTGCAAATATTACAAAGCGTATAGCCTGCTTATGCAAGTTATACGCTTTAATGTTGTTATATACTTTATACAATTAGGCAAATCGTTAATAAAGGAAACATCGGTAAATAATAATATAATCTATGAACATACAAACAGTTGATATTATTTATATTATGTATCACTTTCAATAAACCTGAAATCAGAAAATCTGTTTAGATGTATTTCGCACTCATTTATACTATCATATTCATGTATATAAATCGGTTTTGTTAATTTAAATGCTTTTGACAATACATCGCAATACTGCGAATTTGTTTTTTGTTTGCCACTTGTTGGGAAAACATAATTAAATCCCATTTCTGAAGCTCTTATCGATGCACATGAAAAGTACCTAATCCCCATAAGTTGATCTAATTCATCGTTTATCTTTATTTTTGTTCGTATCCACTGCATTAATAATTGAGGTATAATATATTCGGCTGCAAAAGGATCATTTTTGTTGACTCGAATAAATGAACAAGCTGCAATCAGCGGATACCATAATAAATATGCCGATCGAAAATCTTTGGAATTTATCATTCTATGATTTATATATCTATACCTTTCGCTGCTTTCGTTTAAAAAATCTCTGTTTAAAAAATCCTGTGGCTTTATCCCTAATTCAATTACGCTTATATTTACATTAGAGTATTCTATGGTTCTCTCAAACCTAAACAGCGATGTTAATGCGTAATCAACAAGCGGATTTAAATGAAGTTCTTCACAACATAATTTTAAAGACGTACTCAAATATAGGCTTGGATATCCTGCAATACTGTACCTGCTTGTTGATACTTTTGATCTTAAATTATATGGAGTATGAAACACTCTGCTTCGGGTATATGGTTTGTTGTCATTGACACGAACCACACGATATAAATTTAAATCATCATCATTTTTGGGATTCTCAAATTGTTCTGTAACACTTTTTTGATAGATTTTTAAAGGTGTGTCAATCAAAATTTCCATTGCCATTTCAAATTCGCAAAAAGCTTGATGGGGAAATCCATTAAGGTAATGTTGTAGAGATTTTATAATCAGACCAGATATTATTTCTATACTTTCTATTAGTACATTAAAACCATTGTGATTTGGATTAGTTTGAGCCTGTTCTATTATTTTATCAATATAATAGTCGAATAAACCTTTTAAAGTGCTAATGAAATCGTCACCATTCCAACGGAGCGGTAAAAACAATTTTTCGTCGTTAATAATCTTCCTAAATACTTCATCAGAAATATCAAATATCATTTTTGCCTCCCTATTACAGTAATATGATTATACAGATAAATATTTTATAAATAGTATATCACAAAAGACAATAAAATGCAATAAGATTATTATTTGATATGATGCCAAACAGGAGTTCTAATGCACTAAACAGGAATTGAATTTATATTGAGAAAATTAAACTAATAAGACTCTGCTCATGTATTCTATGTCTCGTTTCTGATGTCAAAGATATGTACTATTTTCACATAGTTGTTTTGAATCCCCGCTTCATCATCACCGACGCGCTCCGCATCGAGGCGCAGTTAGAGAGTGAAGCGGATTTTGCTCGCGGTTTCCGGCTCGGAGTTCTGATAATGCTTGATGTAATGACAACAGAATAACAGAACGACCCCGTACCGCTTTTATTGCGGTACGGGGTAATTGTTATTCTGCGTTTTCCGCGCTGTATATCTCAAGTCCGTCAACAGCGATCGAAGCGACCTCGCTGATGTCGATGCTGTCCCTGAACTGCCAGAACATCCATGCGTTCCCATTGGGAGTAGGCATTCCAGACGGCTGAACAGCTGTTTTATTGTTAATTACTGCCGTTCCGCCGTTTTTGAAGGTAATTACCGTTTCAAGCTCACATAACTTCCGGTTGTACATATATGCCGGATCATTTTCGATTTTCTCCGGATCGCTCGTAACAGCCGTCTGTGTGTACCTGACACCGGAGAAACGGAATCCCAGATTATCGGGCGTAAGAACAAAGCTGTCGAGGTGAACGGTATCTCCCCACTCGAACGTCAGTTCCTTGTCGATATCGTTCGTGATACGCTGCACATCGCTGTTGTACCTCAAAGTGAAGCTGTAGTCCTTAGTCATTTCCTGCTCTTCGGCGCTTCCCCACTTGCTGCAGAACGGTATGGTTATCTCATCGACAGGCTCGGTAACGTGCAGAGCATAGCAGAAAACAGCTATACCTTCGAGCTCCCTGTCGTAATCCGCCTCTCCGCCGGAGCACAACACATCTCCTTCGGTGAAGGTGTTCGGATTGCAGATGCTCGCGCTGTTGTCCGCGAACAGGTCTACCGGATAGTCGTGATATACCTCATAGCGTATGCGCCCGTTCAGACCGTCAAAGATGTACCCGGTGACGTGCGCGCGGCAGTGCTCATAATCGAACCACTCGTCGGCGGGAGTGAAGAGCGGTGAATGCTCGATGCTGCGTATCTCGTTCGCTTCCGCTTTCTCTTTCTTGCTGCGCTCATAGTCCTCGCCGTAAACGAATGTCTGACTGTACCCTATGCCGAGCTCGGTCATTGCCGATGAAAAGAGCGTGACATTCTTTATCCGCGCAAGGTCTGTCGGCTCCTCAAATTCCCACTTCACATATACCTTGCCGCGTTCCTCGCACATTGATCTTCCTTCTTTGGGCGTGACCTCTCCGTCGTATGTCCCGGCTTCAAGATCGATCTCATTGAATGTGTCGAGCGGCAGCTCATAGCCGTTGTCAAACACCGCGAGAGCGTGCGTGGGAGTGATATACATATCCTCGAAAATCGTGCGGTCGTGCCGGCCGTCCGTAAATTTTATGTGATGTACAGCACGTTCATGCACCTCGATGAGACTGTCCCTGTCACAGTAAAGCGTGACTTCGAGCGTTTCGCCGCTTTCCGGCTCCGTGAAGCTGATACGCGCCGGGTCAACGGGTTCGTACAGCAGGAATTCGGAGGTAACGTTCATGACATTCTTTCGGGTCTCGTCCGCGCCGTACATTGACGTCCATTCCGAGTCGACCGGGCTTATCGGAGGCTGCATACCGGGCTCCACTACCGTGTCCTCGCCGAAGATGATACTGTAATACAGCTTCACGGACACCGAATCGAACTCATAACCGGTAAAGTGTATCGAATGACCGCCGAGCTCCACGGTATGATCCATAGGCACGATACCGTTCACGGCTTTTCCGGCAGCGTCGATCTCGATCTTGTCACGAACGTCCTCGCTCGCTATGATCGCGTTTTCTGTAACTACCGCTTCACTCTGCGCAGGCTCGGAAATATCCTCGTGATATCCCGCTCTCAATTCATCCGAGCCGCCCTCTTTCAGTCCCCCGTGATCGTTCAGGAATTTCAGCCCGAACACCGCACCTGTGAGAACCGCCGCCGCGCCTGCAACACCGGCAACCGCGTGAAGAACCTTCGCACTTTTTTTCGGCTCTGTATAATCTGCAGAGACCTCTGTGAATTTGATCTGCCGTAATTTATCGTCCTTTTTCTTCATACTTTTTGTCCTTTCTCTGATACGCTTCATAGTTTGTTCGGTATCGGAAAAGGTGTACTTGTCAAAAGCTTCTGACACGGCTTTGTCAAAAAAATCTCTGTAATCCATCGTCTGACTCCTTTGCTTCTATTTCCAAAAGCTTCCTTAACTGCCGCCGACCCCGCTTTAACCGCGAATTGACTGCATTTTCGCTGACTCCGAGAATATCGGATATCTCTCCGGCAGAATAACCCTCATAATAATACATATACATTGCTACGCGGTTATTTCTCCCGAGTTTTTGCAGTAATCGCAGCATGCTGTCATCGCTTTCGGAGCTGTCGCGCCGCACCGTATCCGACACAGCTTCAAGCGGCAGAGAGAGCTTGCGCCACGGGGATTTTACGACATCTTTGGCTTGATTTATTGCGCATCTCAGCAGCCAAGCCTTGATATGCTCATCGCTGTCGAAAGTTCCGCTGTATGTATATAGCTTGAAAAAGACCTCCTGTGCAATATCATCGGCATCAGCCGGATCCTTGACATAACACAGCGCGGCAGCTATAACACTTCGGCTGAACAAATTGTAACAGCGCTCTACCTCTTCGGCGTTCACTCTTTTCTCACCCCTTTTCCTCTGAAAGGACCTTTCGCCTATAATACGATTTACAGGTCAAAAAACTGTCACGCTTTTGAAAATTTCTGCAAATTCAGCAATATCTACAATATTATACATCGTTTTTAGCGCAAATGCAACAAACCCCGTACCGCTGTTACGCGGTACGGGGTAATTGTTATTCGGTCGATAACGGTATCACCGTTCCGTTTATCTCGACAGCGACGATGTTACGAACATCTATCGGGTCTGGGTCTATGGACAGGAATGTTGTCACAATGTCTCCGCTTTCAAGTCCGAAGTGCTCTTCTATGGGACCACCGCTGCATTCGTTTGCTGCGCCTCCGTACATAATGCTGTCATCGTATAGTCTCCGCGAGCTGCCGTCCTTGCAGATCACCGAGAACGAGCATTGCGGGTCGTGGGTGTAGTATTTTTCCGAGCTTGCGATAACAACGCCCGATGGTGACAGCCTTATCCACCTGAGCCCGTTGTTATTGATATCGTAAACGCAGGTATTTTCCGACTTTCCGATACCCGTCAGAGTGTAATGTCCCGTTTCTTCCGAGTACCTAAAGTTGATATCGAGCGTATCGCCTTCATCGAGGTCAACGAACATCGCCGTGCAGTTCAATCCGCTTTCCTCGTCATAAGCTCCGACATAACTGCATACCCGCCTTGGATCGTATGCTTCCGTTTCGGGAGTCCCAAGCGTCATCATTGCGGACTGAAAACGCCGTGAGCCTTCCTTATTTTCTCCCTTATATCCCGACGGCGTGTAGTACACGCGCAGGAATGTTCCGTCAAAATCCACCTTCTCGATAGTCGCGGTAAGTCCGTCAAATTCGATGACATCGTTCGCTGCGTCGAGTATATTCTTTTTTGCGCTCACATACACTGTCACCTTGTCAGGAGCTTCTTCAAGCAGTCCGATCTCCGGCTCTGTGCGTATAACGCAGCCGACAGGTATATCGGCATTTTCCTCTTCCGAGACCTCATAGCCGATACCTTTCTTCATGAGCAGCTCCTTTGCCGCCTCGATATCCATTCCTGTGTAAACATTCAGCGATATCTCAGTGCCGTTAATAAAAACTGCCGCTATATTATTAACGTCAATCGGGTCATAAAGCATAGAGTCTATTAAGGTGAATGTTCCTTTCTGATTACTGTCGTCGAATGAAATATAGCTTATATCTTCCAGTACGGAATCTGTAAGCTTTGACTTCCCGTTCATTCTGTCCACAAGTTTTGTAACGGTTCCGTCATTATATTTCAAATCAACGTTAAATACCATATCATCAAAGAAATTATGCGTACTTGATATCTTAAGTCCAAGCGGAGATATAGAAAGTTGTTCTATTTCCGCAAATGCTGTCATTGAGGAAGACAGGACATCGCCTGTAACAGTAATCTTTTCGTTGAATGAATAGCTGTGATCGGCTGAATTTACTCCGTATAAAGTATATGTTCCAAAACATTGCAGTGATGATACAGCAATCTCCTCGTCGTTTATCGGTCTTACATCATGCCGGAATGTAATTTCTGTACTTTCTCCATTTCCGAGTTCAATATGCAGTGCAGCAACATTTCTGTGGTTATCTTTGTTAAGAAATTTATCATAGGTATTACCGCCGCCCTGTGTTGCAAGCCATTTTCCGGATTTCTTTTCCTTTTCCCAGATTTCCATTCTCGAACCTGCAGGACCATCTCCGTAATAATCCTCGTCATAGCTGTCAACACGGTATATGACGCGCAGGATATGCCCGTCATAAAGCACCTGCTCTATCGTCGCTGTCATATCCTCAAATTCTATGACATCGCCCACTGCGTCGAGGATATCCTTACTTTCCATAACATCGGACATTGTCTTTGTATCCTCGTTATACCCCGCTCTTATCTCGTCCGAGCCGCCCTCTCTCAGCCCGCCGTGCTCGTTCAGGAATTTCAGCCCGAACACCGCTCCCGTGAGCACTGCCGCAGCTCCCGCAACCCCGGCGACAGCGTGAAGCACCTTTGTGCTCTTTTTCGGCTCCGTGTAAGTTACGGGTATCTCCGTAAACTTTACCTGCCGTACATTATCGTCTTTTTTCATATTCTTCGCCCTTTCCATGACATTTTTCAATGCCGTTTCGTGATCGGAACAGGGATATGTTTCTCTCACTGTTGAAAAGGCTCTCTTATAGAGTTCTTTGTAATCCATATTATCAGTTCCTTTCACTGTCGAGCAATTTCTTCAATTGCTTTCTTCCGCGGAGTAATCGTGCCCGTACAGCAGTCTCGCTTATATGAAGCATATCCGCTATTTCGCCTATCTTATATTCCTCATAGTAATACAGATACATTGCCAGGCTGTTTTTCTTTTTCAGCTTCATAATGATGCTCAGAAGCTCCGAATCGCTGTTATGTTCCGGGCTTTCGGCATATCTGTTCACAGCAGCTTCAAGAGGCAGCGAATACTGATTCCAATGAGAACGAAACACATTGATGCTTTTATTGATCGTGCATCTTAACAGCCAAGCTTTTATATGTTCGTCATCAGTAAAAGCTCCGTTGTATGTATATAACGCAAGGAACACGTCCTGCGCGATATCGTCCGCGTCGGCAGGGTTTTTACAGTGGCACAGGGCTGTACTGTAAACGCTCGTATAGAATTTCCTCATACATCTGTCGAGTTCACTGTCGGTCATTTTCCTCCCCCTTTCCGTGTAAGGCACCTTCGACAATAAAACAAGTGAGAGCGCCGAAATTATACTTTTTTCAGAGAAATTTTTCAAGATCGTCAATATCACTAATATTATACATCATTTTTACAGCAATTGCAACAAAAGCAAGCATTCTAAACTATATTCATAATGGTATATTTTTGAACGCCTTTTTGGTATAAAAAAAGTAAATTTTTGGTCATAGAGATCGGGCATGAAATAAGGTATATTATAAGTAGAAGGAAAACTTGATAACTCTCGACAGCCTGCAGGCAAAATGAATAATCGCCAGCCCACTTTATATGTGAACTGACGAAAGTGCGGTAATTCTTGATTTTTTTATTCGCGAAAACTAATGCAAAAACGGCTCTGAAATCTTCAATATAGTGGGGAGACTTTTTCATGTCTGGCATAACCGCCACCTGACTTACGGAAACTCGACCTCGTTATGTGCAAGATAGACGAAAATGCGATAACAGAGCCATTTATTTTCAAATTACCCTTTAAAATCGGCGAAAAAAATTCCTTATATATGAGAGACCTCGATAGCTCTCAACAAGTTAATCGCAAAATGCACAACTCGCGAGCCCTGTTTTGTGCAAGCATACGAAAAATTGAGTATTTTTTTAAAAAGTCGAAAAAACAGCGAAAATATACCTTAACATTTCGCATAAAAAGTTCCCTTATTATGAGAGGACTAATTGCGGCTTAAAAATTGCACAACAGGAAGGGAGAAATCCACGCCAAGTTATACAAATTTAACGAACTTATCAAAAATGTTTCAGTTAGCCTTTGAAAACGACCACAAAAATCGGCATTTTTTATCCTTATATATGAGAGGACTTATTACATCATAAAATATTGCACAATCCAAGTTGCTAAATCTTCGCCAAACTATACAACTTTAACGAAATTCGCAAAAATGTTGCAGTTAGCAGTCTGCAACACCCGCTAAAAACGGCAAAAATTTTCCCTTATTATAGAGGGGCAAATATTTCAAGCACATATCCGGCATCGTCAACGGACTGTTTTCCGAAGTCTGTGCCCCATATTCGGACGCTCACAAATATGAATATCACAAATTCGGCGGTCTGAACTCGCCCAATCAGATTTGTCGGAGCACAGGAAAGGAGATGGTTCCAATGGTTTTATAATTCTGCGGCGCGGGAATCCGTATCCCGGATTATGATGTGCAAGTTATCCAAGCACGAGAATGCCGCACCCGTTCGCATCTATGCACACATACGAAAATCAGAAAATCGTAGATAAAAAGCGGCTCTGAAAGCCCTATATAAGTGAAGGGTTATATTTCCAACAGCCGCACGGACAATGAAATTCAAGGAGGTCACAGAATGACAGCAAGAGAAAAAGCAATGCTAATCACGAAGATCACGGAATGGTTGGAGCACGAACTTCATACCGATGACGCAGTACCCACCCCGTCGCCCGTCACGGAGTCGGAACAGCCCGCCGAGCTTCTCACACTTAAAGAATGCTCGAAGCTCGTGAAAGGTTTGTCGGAACACACCGTCCGTCAGCTCGCCGTTCAAGGTATCATTCCGAGCATACGAACGGGTACAGGCAGGAGCAGTAAGATACTTGTAAACAAGTCAGCCCTGCTGAACTTTGTTTCGGGGATTGGCGTTAAAAGTCCGACGGATACATAAAAACGCATCTTACCGGAGCACCCGCGATTTATCTTCGGCTGATGTAATTATATCACAGCTCGTCTGCGCCCGTCAAGGGTACTGACCGTGATGTTTGGCTCAATGCAGGATGCATTGACCACTTGCCCCAAACGCGGCACGATGCCGCGATAAAAGGCAAGTGAGAGTTAGACCGAAGAAAGAATAGTAGCGTGCTTGCGGCACAGAAATGCTTACCCCGGCATCTGAATATTGCACAGTTAGGTATCTGATTATTTGTAGGGAATGTAGAAAATTTCGTTTTACCGTCAAAAGGTGTCCCATTTTTGTCGTTTTTTGTAGGTATTATTGAGAGGACTTTTTTTCAGCGCCCCTTCAACTACATATTGCACAGTGGAAACAGGAATTTGACTGCCCCACATAGTCAATCATACAAAATTGTTTAATAAGCGGAACAAAAACGCCGTTTCAACCCTTAGAGATATGAGGGGATAAAAATTTGAGCCGAAGGAGGCGATCTGTCACGAACAGAGAAACAAGGTGCCGCAGTCCGACATAGCTGCCCGTATTTGATGTTGTCTGATAACGGTTTACCCCATATCCCGAACCCCGGCGTTCGGATGTCCGGCAGACCGCCACCCTGCCGCCCGTCCAAACGGCATCTCGCCGCTGGGATATGTAAAATCTATCAGCAACAATCGCAGGCTGTCGCCTGCAAAAAACACGGAGGGTACAAAAATAAGTTTCGAAAAAGTGGTGCATTTTCTTAATATTTCTCATCATAGCAAGCAGGTAAAAAAGTGCATTCCGAGTCGGAGGTTCCCGACTTCTGCACTTGTTTTACCGACGCGGGCGGCTGCGCTCGCCACGCTTCTCGATAAGGGAACCCTTCGCCCTTATCGTTATGAAACAGGAATGTTAAATATGCACCAACAACAATGAAATGAGATCGGAGGAAAAAAGAAATGAGAAAGTACAAACAGGTGAAGGAGAAAAAAGTTACTTACGACCTTGACGAGTGGAGAGAGGTCGAGCGCCGCGCCGCAAAATTGAAAATGAAAACGGGAACGTACATCAAGCGCATTTCTGCGGACGGCAACATTTCGATGTGCGATATGGGGCTTATAGCCGAGCTGATAAAAGAGATAAAGATCATCGGCTGCAACATCAACCAGATCGCGCACAAGGCGAACGAGCTCAACAGCATCCACGCCGGGGACATC
>JAFVBZ010000234.1 GCA_017479645.1 Ruminiclostridium sp.
AGTTAAGACCCCTTGTAGACTACGAGGTTGATAGGCTTAATGTGTAAGCGCTGTGAGGCGTTTAGCTTGCAAGTACTAATCGGTCGAGGGCTTATCCTATTTCAGATAAGTCTCATCAGTGTTTCGTTGTTCAATTTTGAGAGAATCGTTGATGTTTCTCCCTAAAGTCGGTGTCTATTGCGGTGAGGGTCCACCTGTTCCCATTCCGAACACAGTAGTTAAGCTCACCCGCGTCGAAAATACTTAGGTGGTAACGCCTCGGGAAGATAGATCGTCGCCGACATTTTGCACCTTTAGCTCAGTTGGTAGAGCAACTGACTCTTAATCAGTGGCTCCAGGGTTCGAGTCCCTGAAGGTGTACCATATTTAAAGAGAATAGGCTATACCTATTCTCTTTAAATATATATGGCTCGTTGGTCAAGCGGTCAAGACTCCGGCCTCTCACGCCGGCAACGTGGGTTCGATTCCCACACGAGTCACCAGCGCAATGCGCTTTGCGCCAATAGCTCAGTTGGTTAGAGCTACCGGCTCATAACCGGTCGGTCCGGGGTTCGAGTCCCTGTTGGCGCACCAGCAGTAATTCTGCTGACGGCAGCAGCCCTGCGGGAACTCTGTAGGGCTGGCTGATTTGTTTTTAAGACACACAGGGGTGTGGTTCAATGGTAGAATAGGGGTCTCCAAAACCTTTGACGTGGGTTCAATTCCTACCACCCCTGCCAAAAAACGGCGCTTAACAGCGCCTCAAAAACTCCCGATGAATATGGCAGAGTGTTGTATTCATCGGGTTTCTTTTTTGTCGTTGTTCTATGTAAAGAAAGATTTTTAAAAAAATTCCAAAAAACCTGTCACAAAATGCCGCCAAAAAACGTCTTATATAATGAGAGGAAAAATCTCAAAGATTAAAAAAGGACGGTAAAACAAAATGAAAAAATCAATCGGAATGATCGCGGCAGCTCTTGCTGCGGCTTCGGCAATGTCCTGTACGGCTGTTCCGGCTTTTGCAGCAGGCTCGGAGTATTTTACTTATGTTGACACTATCGCGGGTATCCAATTCGACAGCATGGAAGATCTTATCGCGTTTATTGCCAAAAACCGTGATAAGAGCACGATAGAAAAGATCGAACCGGAAGCGTCGGACTGGCTTCTAACAACGGACAGCCTTTTCGTGCCGTCGGCTGTCGCAGACAATATCTCGGATATTGCTCATATCATCATTACTCCTACCTATGTAAGTACTATGTTTGAGAAGGACAGCAAAATATTTGAGCTGTACGCCTATATCGACAATAAAGCAGGAACAAACGCTTATAAGATCGCGCAGGGGCAATTAAGTGAGGGATTGTACGACTCTCACAAGACGACATTGGGCGGCAGTACCTTATATTTCAGTCAGATACTCGGCGACGGGAATTATACTTGGAAAGAGGACGGCAAGTATTATTGGCTGAGGGTATATAACAGTACCGGCTACAATGAGGACGATCTTAAATTTTGTTCTATTGTTGCATATCCGTTGACAGAGACAAAAGTCACGTCAGAAGCAGGCTGGAAAACTATTGACAGCAGAAAATATTATTATGACGAAAGCGGAAACAAGGTTACAAAGGCGACAACGATAGACGGCGTGCTGTACAAATTCGGCAATGACGGCGTTTGCAGCGGGAAATATTCGGGCTGGGCAAGGACAAAGACCGGCAGGTATTACTACAAAAACGGCGTGAAGCTGAAAAGCTGCTGGATAAAGTCGGGCGGCAAAAAGACTTACTATCTGCTGAAAAGCGGGAAAATGGCGACCGGTACCGTGAAAATCGGAGGAAAGAAATATACTTTCGGCGATAACGGAAAGCTAATTGATAAATAACCTGAAACAAGCACAGGCTTCGGCTTGTGCTTGTTTTTTTCAAAAAATCTATTGAAATCTCAATTAAAAAGTGCTATAATAAATTGTTATAACAGCAGAATTCAGAAAGGACACCTAAAATGCACATTTTCGACGCTCATGTTCACATCTACCCGGACAAGATCGCAGAGAAAGCGTCACATCACGTCGGTGAATTTTACGGCATCCAAATGGCTTTTGACGGCAGGATCGCCACTATGACAGAGAGCTGGAAAAAGAGCGGAGTTGAGCGCTGCCTTGTCCACTCCGTAGCCACAACACACGATCAGGTGCCTAAGATAAACGACTTTATCCATGCGAGTGTTGAAGCAAGCGGCGGTATGTTCGTAGGCTTCTGCACACTTCACCCGTCAATGTCCGCTAAAGAGATAGAAGCAGAGGTTGACCGCATAATTTCCCTCGGACTTATGGGAGTAAAGCTTCACCCGGACTGCCAGAAATTCCGTGTGGACGAGCCGGCAGCCATGCAGATGTACGAAATAATAGATAACAGGGTCCCGATACTTATTCACGCAGGCGATAGAAGATACGACTATTCCAATCAGGACAGGATCAAATCTGCGGCAAAGAGGTTCCCTCGTCAGAGGATCATCGCCGCGCATCTCGGCGGCTACTCCGTTTGGGAGAAGGCAGTGCCGGTGCTTGCGGGAACAGAGAATCTGTGGGTAGATGAGAGCAGCTCGCTCGCATTCATCACCCCGGAACAGGCAAAGGAATATATTCTTGCTTACGGTGAGGACAGGGTTTTCTTCGGAACGGATTATCCGATGTGGAGCGTTTCCGAGGAGCTGGAGCGTTTTGACAGGATAGATCTCACCGACAGTCAGCGTGAGAAGATACTCTGGGAGAACATCAACAATTTTTTAAGTTTAAAATAAAGAGGTAAAAATTATGAAATGGACAGGACTTAATGAATTAAGAGAGAGCTATCTCGAATTCTTTGAGAGCAAGGGTCATCTGCGTATGGCTTCCGCTCCGCTCGTACCGCAGGGAGACAACTCCGTGCTTCTTATCAACGCGGGTATGACTCCCCTCAAGAAATTTTTCCAGGGCGTTGAGACTCCTCCGAGAAAGAGAGTTACCACCTGCCAGAAGTGCATCAGAACTCCCGATATCGAGAATGTCGGTAAGACTGCGCGTCACGGCACATATTTTGAGATGCTCGGAAACTTCTCATTCGGCGACTACTTCAAGCATGAAGCGACTGCATGGGCTTGGGAGTATCTTACAAAGGTGCTGGAGATACCGCCGGAGAAGCTTTGGGTAACTATATATGAGGAAGATGATGAAGCCGGTGAGATCTGGGCAAATGAGATTGGCGTACCGCGCGATCGCATCGTTAAGCTCGGCAAGAAGGACAACTTCTGGGAGCATGGCAGCGGTCCCTGCGGACCCTGTTCCGAGATCCATTTCGACCGCGGCGAAAAGTACGGGCCTTTTGAGAGCTTTGAGCAGGCGGGTGACTGCGACCGTATAATCGAGATCTGGAACCTTGTATTCACACAGTTCGACAACGACGGTCACAACAACTACACCCAGCTCAAGAACAAGAATATAGATACCGGTATGGGACTTGAGCGTCTCGCCTGCGTAATGCAGGGCGTTGACAATATGTTCGAGGTTGATACCATACAGAACATCATCAAGCGCATCTGCACTGTTACCGGAAAGACCTACGGCGCAAATCACAGCGATGATGTTTCTATCCGTGTTATAACCGACCATGCCCGTGCAACCACATTCATGGTAGGCGACGGAGTACGTCCGTCCAACGAGGGACGCGGATATGTACTGCGCAGACTTCTCCGCAGAGCTGCACGCCACGGCAGACTTCTCGGTGTTACAAAGCCGTTCCTTACCGAGATCGTGGATCAGGTTATCGAGGAGAACAAGAATGCGTACCCCGAACTGCTTGAAAAGCGCGAGTATATAATGAAGGTCATCGCTACCGAGGAGGAGAGTTTCAACAAGACTGTTGAAAAGGGCTCCCAGCTTTTAAGCGATCTTATCGCGAAGCTTGGCACTAACGGCGTACTCAGCGGTGACGACGCATTCAGACTGCACGACACTTACGGCTTCCCGCTTGATCTTACTAAGGAGATACTTGCGGAAAAAGGACTGTCACTTGACGAGGAGCGCTTCAAGGAGCTCATGGTCAAGCAGAAGCAGACCGCGCGTGCAAACCAGGCATTCAAGGGCGGCTGGGACGAAGCTTCAATGAATGCGGTATCCGGTTTAAAGACCGAATTTGTGGGCTACAACAGCCTTACCGCAGATACGAAGATCACTGCCATTATCAAGGACGGTGCCGCAGTTGAAGAGTGCGGCGAGGGTGACGAAGTTATAGTTGTTATCGAGAAGACGCCGTTTTATGCCGAGATGGGCGGTCAGGTAGGCGATACCGGTTCGATCACAGCCGGAGACAGCGTACTTACGGTTGTTGATACGAAGAAGGCTGCCGGCGGTCAGTTCGTTTGCTACTGCGACGTAACGAGCGGCGGATTCCGCACCGGTGACGCAGTTACCGCACAGGTTGACGAGGAGAGAAGAAACGCGATCAAGCGAAATCACACCTCTTTGCATCTGCTCCAGGCTGCGCTGCGCAAGGTACTCGGCGACCACGTTCACCAGGCAGGCTCGTATGTTGACGAGAAGATCGGAAGATTCGACTTCTCGCATTTCAGCGCAATGACACCCGCGGAGATAGCGGAGACAGAGCGTCTTGTTAACGAAGAGATACTCAAGGGAATTGATGTGATAACCGAGGAGCTTCCGATCGAGGAAGCCCGCAAGAAAGGCGCTATGGCGCTGTTCGGCGAGAAGTACGGTGATGTTGTGCGTGTTGTAAGCACAGCGGACGGATTCTCAACGGAATTCTGCGGCGGTACGCATCTTGACAACACATCTAAAGCCGGCTTATTCAAGATCATTTCCGAGACATCGGTAGCTGCCGGTGTTCGCCGTATAGAGGCAACAACAGGTTATGGAGTGCTTGAAGCGTTTGAAAACGCGAAGAAGACGATAGCCGATGCTGCGGAAGTGTTAAAGGTACCGAATCCGAACGCGCTTGTTCAGCGCTGCGAAGCAATTACAGCAGAGCTTTCCGAGGCGAAGAAGGAGATCGACAAGCTCGAACGCCAGATCTCGCAGGCTGCAATGGGCGATATCACCTCCGGTGCGGCAGAGATAAACGGAATAAAGGTATTCTCCGCAACGCTTGAAGGTACAGTCGGAGACAGTCTCCGCAAAGCAGGCGATGACATCAAGTCGAAGTATGACAGCTTTATCGCTGTTCTTGCCGGTCATGCCGACGGAAAGGGCAACTTCCTCTGCATTTGCAGCAAGGAAGCGATAGAAAAGGGCGCAAATGCCGGAAATATCGTAAAGCAGATAGCCGCAATTGCCGGCGGCAAGGGAGGCGGAAAGCCCGACAGCGCTATGGCAGGTATCGCCGATATCTCCAAGATCTCCGAAGCACTCGCCGCTCTGCCCGGTATCGTGTCTGAGATGATGTGAGAGACTTTTTGAGAGATTTTTCAGAGATTTTAAGACGGGGGGCTGCTTCGGCTGCTCTATATGCACGCATCGTGCGTGCCTTTTGGCAGCCTACTCACGGCTTCCTGCCGTGACCCGGACCCCGCAAGCCCCCTTTGAAAAAGGGGGCTTGACCCCCTAAATAAATTCGCCGCACGGGTAAGTATTTATCTCGCATCTTGCACAGGCGGCGGCTCATTGACAGTTTTAAGAATATTTCATAGTTTTGATTCTACTATTCTGTATTCGTCAATGGGGATACAGATTCCGGAGTTTTGTGCAAAAAATCCTGCTGAAACGTAAGTTTCGGCAGGATTTTTTATTGCTTCATTATTCACTGTTCATTTCTTCTCGTCGGGCGACCATGATTTCTGAACGTCCTCAAAGATAAGGTCTTCACCGGCTTTCACAGCGACCTGATACTCGTCCTCGTAAACGATCTCGCCCGGATAGTTCGTATAAACGACATAGAATGGGTGGTGATACTTGTCCAGAAGCCACATCGCCGGATTTATCATCTTCATCATCTCAGAAGAATTATCTGTTTTGAAGAAGCAGACAACATTCTCCTGATTCCTGCATTGCGGCGGGAAAGGGAGTACATCAGCGAACCACGAATCTATCTCACGGAAAAGCTCGGCGTCTTCTTCCTCCATAACGTCGTTCTGTATCAGCTGCCAGCACATACTGAAAATGCCTTTTGCGTATTTTGTATTGCGGGCAAGTTCTTTGCCCTGGATGCGCACATACTTGAATTTCATATTATGTCCCTTTTCAGATCACCCGCAGAACGGGAAAGCCTTCTTTGTAGTCTTTTATAATGAACGGGTGCAGCTCTGCGTATGCTGCGATCTTGTCACCGACTTCTCCGTCTGCAAGTTCCTGCATCACGGACAGCGGTTTTCCGGATATCACCGGGCAGGTGGGAGTAAGGCATATCGCCAGCCCGCCGTTATACCGCATAACACGAAGCGGCCAGATGCTGCAGTCGAACGGTTTGAGGTCTGCACCGAGAATGCAGCCGTTTTTGTTGAACGGACAGAGCGCTTCTTCTTCGCTGTCGTCGGTGCGGTATTGGTCATCAATGTCGATAGTGAACGCATCTCCGCGCGGCTTGAAATGCGCGTCTGGATAAAGTGATCTTAGCTTTTCGACAGTTTCCTCATCGAAAAGCGGGGTCTCCCACAGGCTCTTTCTTCTGAACGAACAGCAGAACCTGCAATCTGCGCAGTCACTGCGCGAAAGTACCGAACTTAACATCTGCACACCCCATAGTATTTTTTCAGCTTGAATGCCGGGAAGTAGGACTCCTTCGCAGCACGCAGTCCTTCTATCCCCATATCCTCTTCGCGGTTGATAAGGTCGCATTCCTCCGGAAGCGACTCCGCAAACAGCCGGTTTATCATCGTGAATCCGCCGTTCTCCGCATATTCGCCGTATGACTTCTCATAGTGAACGTCCACGATCTGTGCGGTAATATGCGAGGCTATCGTCATGGCAGCAGGCTCGCTTCCTACATAAAGCACGCCGCCGACAAGTCCGAGAGTATCAATGTTATCCGCAGCAAGCTTAATGCACTCAAATTCGGCAAGCTCGTCCGCGTCGGCATTCTCGCGCTCCTTTAGCCAGAGTTCCGCAGCCTTTACCGCATCTGACTTGTTCTCCCGTGATATCGGGCTGTATCTGACATCGTCATACACGCGCATGAAGTTGTTGATGTGATTGCGCTTACGGTGCAGCTTTTTGCCTGCGAGCGACGCGAGACTTTCCTTTTTGTAGATATAGTCGCTGTCGTCCTCGGTGCATTTCCAGTCTATGGTACAGACCGAATCCAGCGCCGCCTTCTGCCGTTCGTCGCAAAGGCAGAATTCAAGCGGGACTCCGCGTTCATTCGCGTCCCGGTACAGCGTTTCGATAAGCGCGGGAAGATCGGAAGGCTCCGGCGCTATCGGGAAACCGTAACCTCTGCGGTTCGGTTTGCTGCCGTTATAGTAACGGAAAACGGCTCCGTCCTGTGCGGCAGTCTTTGTATCATATTTTGGCGCAAGAAGAAAGATATTTGCGGGAGCGGTATCACTTCCTGCCCTTTTCACGGAACGGAGTATTCCGCTGTTTTCAGTTATGAATGCAATATCCGGACGGCTCCATTTCAGCATTTATTTCATTCCTTATCTCTGTTTATATAGCAGTGATTTATTCTACCATATTTATATGTTTTTGTCAACCTCGCCGTTTCCCGGCAATTATGTCAGGTTTCCCTCTGCTGCTCAAAAGTAAGTGCTCTCTGTTTTAAACTATCTTGTACCAGTTCGGTTTCTCTCTCCCTTACGCGCGAAGCGAATAAAGTTTTTTGAGGAGGGGTCTGTCGAAGGTTTCTATTATCGCCGCATCCTTGCGGCGTTTTGGAAACCTTCTGTACGACTTCCTGTCGTAGGGGAAGCCCCTTTTGCACCGCACGGAAGCGGTGAGAAGTTTTCCAAAAGCGCGCACGATGCGCGCTATACAGAAAACTTCGATTCACAAAAAGGGGTGCCCCCAGTCTCGAGCGCCGTGCGCGACCCTCTTGCGCGCGCAAGCGCAGAACGCGCGGCGGTCACTGCACCGGTACTTCCCCCAGGTCGAACGAGTAGAGGAGCTTTTCTTTGACACGCATGCCGGTGGCTTCGGAGAGGGCGCGGGCGTAGATGTCGAGCTGTCCGCGGTACTCGTCGGCAAGCTGTTCGGCTGTGACATTCCGGTTGGTCTTGTAATCGACGAGCACGATCTCGCCGTACTCCACAAAGAACATATCGGCAATGCCCTGTATGAACGGCTTTTCTTCGCCGCTCCAGTCGGTTATCCCCCATTCGCCCGGCTCCGGTTCGTATTCGCAGAATATCGGGTATTCGCGGTTTATGTCACCGCTTGCCGCGGCGCGTCCGCATAGCGGACTTTCCAGAAAAGCGGCAATGTCCTCTTCCGATATCGAGATGCGTTCGATATCCGAGAGCTTTCCGCTGTCGTGCAGTGCGTCAAGTATGTGCGGGACGTCGGCAGGCTTCGCGGAGAAGTCGAGCAGCTCCATTACCTTGTGGTAAGCATCGCCGCGCTTCTTGCCTGTCAGCTTTGATGACTGCTTGTCTCCGAGGAATGACGGTGTTCGCAGAAAGCGGTCTATGCGGTCTGCCTGTTCCGAAAAGTCGTCCACGCTCTTTACGCCTATCTGCGTTGCCGTAACTTTTGCCGGTACCTCGGATAAGCGGATATGCGGGTACTCGGTGAACGGCTTTATATGCACAGGCTCTGTCGGTTCGTCATAAGCCTTTTCGGCTTCTTCCGGCTTGTATCCGCTGTAATTGCGCACTTCTATCAGCCCGCTGCGCACTGCCGCGCTCTCCATTATCCAGCCGTAGTGCATCTTCAGCGGGGTCTTAGATGTTATCGGAACGGTGAAGATGAGCTTTTCCTTTGCGCGGGTCGCAGCAACATAAAGCAGGCGCATTTCCTCGCTCAGTTCCAGCCGCCCGGATTCCGCAGCTGCCATATCATAAGGCTGGGTATCGATAGTCAGCATATTCCTGCTGTCGCTTATCTTCATTCCTATCCCGCAGTACGGGTCACAGATAATGCCGCCGCCGGAAAATACAGGCGGTTTTGTTGAAAGATTCGCAACAAAGCAGACCGGGAATTCGAGTCCTTTCGAGCCGTGGACTGTCATGAGCCGGACAAGGCTGCTGCCGGTGCTGTCGCCTTTTGCCTGCGGGAGCTTTATCTTCTCCCGGTCAAGCTTTTCGGTGTACTTTATGAAGTCGTAGAGACTTGCGCTCTCGCCGCCGGAGAATGTCCGCGCATAGTAGGTGAGCATTCGCAGATTCGCGCTTCGCTTCTCGCCGTCCGGTGCGGCTTCCGCCGCCGGTATCAGCATACTTTCATCGCATATCTTGCGGATAAGCCGTTCGGCGGAGTTTTCCTCCGAGAATTCCCTGTATCCGCGTATTTCCTCAACTACAGCCGCGGCGCGCTCGTTTTCCTTTGCATATTCTATAAGCCCCGGCCAGAGATTTTTGCGTTTTGTGCCGCCCGCAAGCTTTATCTGCGCCATTTCGTCCGCCGTAAACATATACGGCTCCGACATCAGCACAGCGGCAAGGTCACTGTCGCGGTACGGGTCATCTATAACGCGCAGCAGCGCAAGGGCATGCTGTATTTCCGCGAAATCGGTATATCCTCCGTCTTCCTTCGCTTCAAAGGGAATTCCCGCCTTTTCGAGAGCCGCCTTGTACAGCGCGACATTGGAGCTGTAGCTTCTCATCAGCACCGCGAAATCGCCGTAATTGCAGGGGCGGGAGTTTTCGCCGCGCCCTACGCGGTATCCGCTTTCCACCATTTTCCTGATGCGGTCGGCAATGTAGGCAGCTTCGTCCTTTCGGCTGTCCTCGGTACGGCGTCCGGTGAATGTCACGAGTTCGGTCTTATGGGAGCTGTCCGGTTCGTAGGGCGCGCCCTGCACAAGCGCACAGGTCTCGTCATAGTTCACATCTCCGAGTTCCTCGGTCATGGTGCCGGTGAAGATGCCGTTTACCGCGTCTATTACTTCGCCGCAGCTGCGGAAATTCCGGTTAAGGTTTATGACTGTGAAATCCGGATCTTTTGTGAGCCGTGCGAATACAAGCGGATCGGCGCCGCGGAAGCGATAGATCGACTGCTTTATATCACCGACAAAGTACAGGTTCCGTTTGTTGTCGGAGAGCAGCCGGAAGATCTCGTACTGGATCTCGTTGCTGTCCTGGAATTCGTCAACTATTATTATCTTTATGCTTTTTGAGATCTCTTCCGCAGCGGCACTTTTCCCTCCGTTTTCGTCCCGGAGCAGCTTCAGCGTCATAAGCTCGATGTCGGAGAAATCCACGCGTCCTTTTTCGCGCTTTCTTGCGGTGTATTCCTCGTCCAGCTTCTTCACAAGTGATATGAGCGCCGAAAGTACGGGTGCGCAGGCAGTCATATTCCCGTTCCTGCGCGCGAGAAGCCCGGCAGCGCGGGTCACATCGCCCCACAGCTCTTTCATCTCCGTATTCAGCTCTTTGAGCGCCGAGTTGTCGAAAGTCTTGGTCTTGCGCGGAAGTGCGGGTATCTGCGCGTCTTTCAGCTGTGTTTCGTATGTATCAATGCAGCTTTCCGTGCCGGTGATGCCGGACAGCATTCCGCACAGCCTCTGCCATTCTTTCGAGAAGTCCTCCGCGGGAGTTCCCGCAGCGGAGACGGCAAGCTCTCCGCACATTTCATTCAGCGCTTCCGCAGGGCGTTTTATCTGCGATCCGAGGTATTTCTCAACAGCTTTCCCCGCATCTTTCCCGTCCGGGTCGGAGTAGAGTGCAAGCTGTCCGGCAAAGTATCTGTCCGCGTCGGGGATATTCCGGGAGAAGTTGTAGAGGTAAGTCACAGCCTCTTCTATACGGCTGTCGTCCTCGCCGAAATACCAGTCATACAGCAGATCACGCTGCTCCGGGTCGCCGTTTTCACAGAGATCTTCCATAACGGCGGTGAGTGCCTGGGAGAAAAGAAGCTTCGCTTCGGATTCGTCGAGAACCGCGAAATCCGGCGGGAGATCGGTGACTGCGCTGTTGCGGCGGAGCAGGCTCAGGCAGAACGAGCTTATCGTGGAGATAGATGCGTCTTCGAGCCGCAGCCGCTGTTCGATCAGGTGGGTGTTGTCGGGAGCTTTGGCGAGTTCCTCGTCTATCGCCTTGTCGAGCCTTGCCTTCATTTCCGCGGCGGCTTTCTGTGTGAATGTCGAGATCACCATTTCGTCCGCGTTCACCGGGTCTTTCTCATCGAGTATCAATCTTTTTACGCGTTCGACAAGAACAGCGGTCTTACCGCTTCCGGCAGCAGCGGAGACGATCGCGGCACCGTCTCTGAAAGTTATAGCCCGTTCCTGTTCGGGCGTCCATTTTACTTGGTCAGGCATAGATTCCCCCGTTATTTGTTATTGAATACACATTTCGCCGCGGGGCGTTCCCCGCCGCGATCCAGCCGCGCAGGCTGGCGCCGTCCGCGCAGGACAAAGCGCGTAAGCGCAGCAGAAAGGGCAGAGAACTGCCGGTCATTCTGACAGAGCGAGCATATAGCCGATACCGCGCGCGGCTTTGATCGTGACGCTTCCGCCGACAGAAGCAAGCTTCTTGCGCAGACCGGAGATGTTCACCCAAACTACGTTTATCTCGGATTCGCTCTCGTATCCCCATATCTTCTCCAGAAATCGCTCGGTGGATATCGCCTGGTTCGGATTCATCATCATCATTTCGAGCATCTGATATTCCTTGTTGGCAAGCCGGATATTGCCGTCCGGGCCTGTGAGAGTGTAGTCCGAGCGGCTGAGTGTCACATTTCCAGCTTTAAGCAGTGTGTCCGTAAGTTCCGGCTGTCTGCGTGTCATAGCGCGGATCCTTGCAAGAAGCTCCTTCGCTGCGAAGGGCTTTGTCATATAGTCGTCGGCACCGCTGTCAAGTCCTTCGACGCGGTCGTCTATCTCGCTTTTGGCGGTAAGCAGCAGAACGGGGATATTAATACCCTCGGCGCGTATCTTTTTAAGCACGGTTATACCGTCCATTTTCGGCATCATCACATCAAGCACGGCGCAGTCGTAATTTCCGGCTTCAAGATAGTCGAGGGCGTCCTGACCGTTATAGACCGCGTCAACGGAATAGTTGCTGTGTGTGAGCATGGCGGTGAGAGCGTCCGAAAGCGTGCGCTCGTCCTCCGCAAGCAGAAGTCTCATACCGTTTTCCTCCAATTTTTATATCTGTAATAATGATATCAAATATCCGGATTTTTGTCAATGATTTTTGGTATTTACAAATCACATCGATTATAGTATAATGTAAGATATCACAAAACAGGAGAATGAGATAGAATGACAGATACAGAAAAAGGACTTACCGAAGCGCAGGCGGAAGAGCTTGCCGCGCAGGGCAAAATAAACGGTTCTGCGGAGATAAAGACGAAATCCGTGGCGCAGATAGTAAGAGACAACACACTCACATTCTTCAACTTCCTCAACATAGTCCTTGCCGCGATCGTCCTAATATTCGGAGAGATCAAGAACGCTATGTTCATCGGCGTGATTCTCTGCAATACCGGCATCGGCATCGTCCAGGAGATACGCGCAAAACGTACCATTGACCGGCTCACCCTCATTTCCGCGCCGAAAGCCCATGTCATACGCGACGGAAGTGAAAAGGAGATTCTCAATTCACAGATCGTGGAGGGCGATCTTGTCGTATTCCGGTCCGGAATGCAGGCTTCCGCAGACTGCGAGATAGTGCAGGGCGAGTGCGAGGTGAACGAGAGCCTTATTACCGGCGAGAGCGATCCTATCTACAAAAAGCCGGGTGACAAGATACTTTCCGGAAGCTTTATTGTAAGCGGAGAATCCCGCGCTGTTGCAGTAGGTCTCGGCGCAGACAGCTTCGCTAACAAGATCACAAGCGGTGCGAAATACGTCAAAAAGACCGATTCAAAGATGATGCGGGCGATAAACACCATACTCAAGGGCATCTCGATCATCATTATCCCGCTTATGGCGCTTCTTATCTACAACGGCATTTTCGTTTCCGGACAGACTGTGAACCGCGCAATGGTCAGCACCGTTGCCGCGATAATCGGTATGATACCCGAGGGACTTGTCCTGCTGACAAGTATCGTTCTCGCCGTAAGCTCGATACGCCTTGCACAGCGAAAGACGCTTGTGCAGGATATGTACTGCATCGAGACTCTTGCAAGAGTAGATGTTCTGTGCCTTGACAAGACCGGTACCATAACCGAGGGAAGTATGCAGGTAGCCGAAACACGGCTTTTCTCCGGCAGGGAAGAGGAGCTTGAAGCGGCAATGTCAGCGCTCGCGTCGGCTCTTTCCGATACCAACCCCACTTTCTGCGCTGTAAAGGAGCGCTGGGGCAGCGGTACGGACTGGAAAGCGTCAGAAACTGTACCTTTCTCCTCCGCGAGAAAGTGGAGCGGAGCTTCATTCGAGGGCAAGGGTACATATATTATGGGTGCCGGCGAGTTCATACTCGGCGAGAGATACGGCACGATCAAGGCAGATGTGGAAAAGTTCTCCGAGGGCGGCAGGCGTGTCATTATCCTTGCGCATTCTCCGGAAAGCTTCGCGGACAAGTCCGTTCCCGCAGACACAGCGCCGATAGCTATGATAGCGATCACCGACAAAATACGCGCAGAAGCTCCCGATACGCTGAAATACTTCGCGGAGCAGGGCGTCGATATAAAGATAATCTCCGGCGACAACCCGGTGACGGTAAGCTTCGTTTCGCAGAAAGCCGGCGTTAAGAACGCGGAAAAGTACATTGACGCTTCCACCGTGGATAATATCGGCGAACTTGTGGACGAATACACCGTATTCGGACGCGTTACGCCCCCGCAGAAACTGGAGCTTGTAAAGGCGCTGAAAGCGAAAGGTCATACCGTAGGTATGACCGGCGACGGCGTGAACGATGTTCTTGCGCTGAAAGAGGCTGACTGCTCGGTCGCAATGCAGAGCGGAAGCGAGGCGGCACGCAACGTAAGCAACCTCGTCCTGCTCGACAGCAACTTTGCGTCCATGCCGGCGGTAGTTGCCGAGGGCAGACGCTCTATCAACAATGTCGAGCGTTCTGCGTCCCTTTTCCTTTCAAAAACCACATACAGCGTACTGCTTGCGGTACTGTTTGTAATAATACAGATACCGTTCCTGTTCGAGCCGATACAGATGACGCTTATAAACGCGCTCTGCATAGGCGCGCCGAGCTTTCTGCTCGCACTCCAGCCGAACAAGGAGCTTATCCGCGGAAGCTTCATCTCGAACGTTATCCGCAAAGCTGTTCCCAACGGCGTTTCGGCTGTCCTTTCGCTTTCGGCAGGCATTATCTGTGCGAATATTTTCGGCTTTACCACCGATCAGCTCAGCACGATATCCGCGTTTATCCTTTCCTGCGTTTCATTCGTCATCGTACTGCTTGCCTGCGATCCGATGAGACCGTGGAAGATCGGAATGGTAGCGGTGCTTCTCGGAGCATTCGTCTGCGGGCATTGGTTCTTCGGTGAGTTCTTCGGCTTTGTGGAATTCACGCCGGATATGATAATGGTAACGATGATAATTGTAGCCTGCGGAACGGTACTTACCGCGCTGCTCAACTTCTTTACCGTAAAGATAGCTGACCGCATACTTGACAGAAAGGCGAAAAAGGCATAAATGGAGAAAAAGACAGTTTATATATTCTCGGACGGAGCCTGCTCCGGAAATCCCGGCCCCGGCGGTTACGGAGTGATACTCCGGTACGGGGACAAGGAAGCGGAGCTCTCCGGCGGTGAGAAGCAGACCACCAACAACCGCATGGAGCTTACCGGCGTTATAAAGGGGCTGGAGGCGCTTAAATATCCGTGCAGGGTGATAATCCAGACCGACTCGCGTTATGTGGTGGACGGCATCACAAAGGGCTGGGCGAAGTCATGGCGCAAGCGCGGCTGGGTGAAAAGCGACAAGCAGCCCGCGCTGAACCCCGATCTCTGGGGACGTCTGCTTGACCTGCTGGAAATACACGAAGCCGAGTTCACATGGATAAAGGGTCACGCGGGGCATGAGGA
>JAFVBZ010000235.1 GCA_017479645.1 Ruminiclostridium sp.
ACTTGATCTGTCTTTCGGGATTCACAAGCCTTTCAAGAAGCGCATCTCTGCGGAACTTCTCCTCGTTTGCATCTACCACGGGACGGATAGAATCGAGGACTTCTCTTACAGCCTGGTGAAATTCGGGCTCGCCGGGATTTTTTGCTGTCACCTGTTCGATGACTTCATCTACATAGGACATTTTTCTTCCTCCTGAAATTGTTTTTTCCGGTAAACAAATCACGCTGTGCGGCGGTTTCTATGCTGTTTGCCGGTTGTTTATCCACGCCGCACGAATGCACGGCATCATTAACGAAAAAAGACGCGGAAATACCCCTCTTTCCGGGTAGTTTCAGCGCCATTGCCAAAATGTGATATTAAATTGCATACCTCTATATTTTACAGCATTTGATAATTAATTGTCAATTTCACAAATACCGCAAAATTCAGACATTCCCCCTGTAAAATCAGACTACTTTTGATTTTTGACTTCGAGCGGTCTTCGTCCGGAATATTTTCTGAACTCCGATGTGAAGTAGTCCGGAGTTGCAAATCCGAGCATACCGCTTATCTCGTTTACCCTGTACCTGCCGGATCTCAGAAGCTTTTCGGCATAGACCATTCTGAACCGCTTGTAGAACTCGCTGAATGTCATACCCGCCTTTGCCTTGAAGCGCCTTCCGAAATAGTCCTTGTTGAACCCGAAATATTCCGCTGCGCTCTGAGTTGACAGCACATTGTTCTCGTTCTCCGCGATAAGTGTTTCAAGTGAAGCAAGAAGCGTTTCGTCGTTCATCGTTTTCCGCAGCTCCGAGAAGTATTCCTCAGCAGCCGCATGGTAATCCGTGACCGCGCCCATTGCCCTGATATTCCCTGCCGCGCGTAAAAGACATTCCTTCAGTGCCGTTTCGGAGGCAGGAGCTGAAATAAAATCCGCCGCTCCGTTCAGAAAGCATTGTCTCATGCGTTCCGGAGAGCTGTCCGGGCTCACCACTATGCAGAAAGTTCCCTCAATATCGGCAAGTCCTCCCGCAAGTGCCGCTCCGTCAAGTTCAGGCAGCTTTTCAAAGCAGATCACAAGTTCCGCTCCGCTGCTTTTCACATACGATACCGCTGACCTTACCGAAATAGCCTGACCGGCTATCTCATATCCGCATTCCCGCCAGACTGCAAGCTTTTTGTACCGGGATATCGCGTCGATATCGGGATCCGCGATCAGCAGTCTGAACCTGCTCTTTCCTATGATAACTCACCTCCCGCATCTATTATCCTCCGGCATACCTCGTCGATGCTCATCTGCCGGTTCATCGCCTGCCGCAGGATATATCCGTGCGCCTGCTCCTCGCTCATGCCGTTATTTCCGATAAGTACAAGCTTTGCCCTGCTCATCAGCTTCAGCTCGCTGTTCTTTCGTTCAAGCTCGTTTATCTTTGCCCGCATGCCTGCGCTTTTCCCATAGAAGGACGAAAGGAACTCCGCCGCAAGCGTGAGGTTTGAGCGTGAGACAGGCTTTTTCAGTACATACGCGTTGTCTTTTATCAGCCGCTCAAGAGCCTTGTCCGGAATGTCATGCCGGACTATCACGCATACCGGCGGAGAGCTGTCCGACGCAAGCTCATCTATCAGCTTTATTCCGCTTTCGTCCGCAAGCGGGAGCGAAAATAACAGTACCGAGAACATTTCGATGTCCAACTCTCTTACCGCCGATACCGTGGTGACTGTTGTGATGTCATAATCCCCGCTGTCAAGCAGTTCCGTCAAGGTTTCACAGTTCTTTTCCGTACCTGCGCAGATAAGAATACTTTTCTTCACCCGATCACCTCTTTTCCGCCGCAGCTATAAACCCCGCAAATAACGGGTGCGGTGCGTTAGGTCTTGACTTGAACTCCGGGTGGAACTGCACCGCCACAAAGAACGGGTGACCGGGAAGCCCCGGCTGGCGGTCGGGTATCTCGACAATCTCCACAAGCTTCCCGTCGGGACTCTGCCCTGTGAGCTGCATTCCCCGGCTCTCGAACTCTGCGCGAAAGTCGTTGTTGAACTCATATCGGTGCCGGTGACGCTCGCTGATGAGCTCCGAGCCGTAGCAGGAACGCGCTCTGCTGTTTTCGGCAAGCCTGCACGGGTACAGTCCGAGCCGCATCGTTCCGCCCATTTCCACGCCCCTCTGATCGGGCATTATGTCGATTACGTTATGTGCAGTTTCGCGGAACTCCGCAGAATCCGCGTCCTTCCAGCCTATCACGTTCCGCGCGAACTCTATCACCGCCATGTGCATTCCGAGACACAGTCCGAGATACGGGACTTTGTTCTCGCGGGCGTAGCGCACGGCTTCGATCTTGCCCTCGATACCGCGGTTTCCGAAGCCGCCGGGGACGATGATACCCGCGCAGTCCGAGAGCAGTTCACCTGCCGTTTCAGCCGTTACTTCCTCGCTGTTTATCAGCTTGATATCTGCCTTGCAGCCCTGTGCAAATGCCGCGTGACGCACGGCTTCCATTACCGAGATGTACGCGTCCGGGAGCGCGGCATACTTCCCGACTATCGCTATTTTCAGCGGGATTTCCGCGTGCTCCTGCCGATGCACCATAGCTTCCCACGCGCTCATGTCCGGTTTGTCGTTTTGCAGTCCGAGATGTCGGCAGACCGTGTCCGCAAGCCCCTCTTTCTCCAGCATCAGCGGGACTGCATACAGCGACGAGGCTGTGCGGTTGATGATGACATCGTGCTCGCTCACGTTGCAGAAGTTCGCGATCTTCGCTTTCGCGTCTTCGGGAACATCGCAGTCAGCCCTGCACACAAGCACAGTAGGCTGAATGCCGACCGCAAGAAGCTCCTTCACGCTGTGCTGGGTAGGCTTTGTTTTCAGCTCGTTTGAACCGCTGATGAACGGGAGCAGTGTGACGTGAATGTAGATCACATTCCCGCGCCCTTTTTCAAGTCCCACCTGACGGATAGCTTCAAGGAACGGCGTACCCTCGATGTCGCCGACAGTGCCGCCTATCTCGGTTATCACAACGTCCGCATTCACCGCGGAACCTGCCTTGTAAATCCGTTCCTTTATCTCGTTGGTAATGTGGGGGACTACCTGCACGGTCGCTCCGAGATAGTCCCCGCGGCGCTCCTTGTTTATGACAGTCTGGTAAATTTTGCCGGTGGTGACATTGCTGTTCACAGACAGGTTTTCATCGATGAAGCGTTCGTAATGCCCTAAATCAAGGTCAGTCTCTGTGCCGTCGTCGGTGACGAAGACTTCGCCGTGCTGGTACGGGCTCATCGTGCCGGGATCAACGTTTATGTACGGGTCGCACTTCATAACCGTGACCTTGTAGCCCCGGTCTTTGAGAAGCCGTCCGAGCGATGCGGCGGTTATGCCCTTGCCAAGACCGGAAACCACGCCGCCGGTTACGAAAATATATTTTGTCTGCATACATTCTCCTTTACATCAAGACACCGGAAAGACATCGGAAGACGCCGGAAAAGACATTGCCGTCTCCCCGCAAACCGCACAGTCAAGCCGTTTAAGACATCGAAGACGGCAAAGACACCGATTTTCATGTCCGTGTTTTATATTATTCTGCCGATGCAACTGTAGATCAGTTGTACAGCAAGGTACGGCTGCGGTACATCTCCGGTACACCGCGTCATACCCTGTAAGCCCTTTACTCATACGGGTTTGCAGGATTTGTTACACCCGGTACACCACTTTTAAAATCATAAATAAAGATTTTTATATTAATTGATATCTGAATTTATGATTTCTGTTTACCCCACATTTATATTTAACACAGAGTGAAAAAGTGATGTCTTTGCCGTCTTCGGTGTCTCAAACCGCACTGTCAAGCCATTCCCGAAAGACATCGGAAGACACCGCGGTACATCAGTTTCCGAAACGTTTTCACATTACATCAATACAGGCGCTTGATATTATGATAAAATTATGATAAAATTATGATAAAATTGTTCCAAAGGAGTTGATAATATGTTGGACATCAGACCTGTTTCGGAACTCCGGAACAACTTCACCGACATTGAAACCGCCGTAAAAAACGGACACCCCGTTTATCTTACCAAAAACGGCTACGGTTCAATGGTCGTTATGAGCATCGAACAGTATTCGGCACTCACCGATGACATCGGGCGCAAACTCGATGAAGCCGATGAATATGCCGCAAAGCACAGCGAAAGAATGACACATGAGCAGGTATTCGGGAAGGTGCGTGCATATAAAAATAACAAGTGAAAAAGTGGTGTACCAGCCGTACCAAGGTGTACAAACCGCACGGTTGAGCCATTCTTCGGTACAGCGAGGGTACACCGCGGTACATCAGTTATTCACATACAGCCGTCTGTAAGGGTTGCTCGTGTTCGGCGTGAGCTTGTAAAAATGCGCGTTCAGAAGCTCCTCCGCGTCATAGCCGAACTTCTTCGCAAACAGCTCCACGTCCGGCTTTATCGCCTTCATATCAGCCTTGTCCGCGTCCTCGCAGAGAACCTGCGCCGGAAGCTCCGGGGCATGCTCCGTGCGGATATACATGACCCCGCCGTGCATTCCCGTACAGCAGAAATCCCCTACCGGGCATTCCCGCTCATAGCCGATCCCGAGAACGATTATGCGCCCGCCCGCCTGGTATTCCGCGAGGAAATCTCCGGTGCGACCTCCTATGACCATGAGAGGCTTCTTCTCCATGTACTCCTTCATGTGGATCCCTGCGCGGTAACCAGCCGAGCCTTTCACAAGTATCTTCCCGTCGCGCATTCCGTAGCCTGCCGCGTCGCCGACATTTCCGTGGATCGTGATCGTGCCGTCGTTCATCGCGTCGCCCACAGCGTCCTGCGCATTACCATAGACCGTGATGTCGCAGCCGGTCAGATACGCGCCGAGAGCGTTTCCGGGAATGCCCGAAATGTGGATATCCTTGCCGGTGCAGCCGGAACCTGTGTATCGCTGTCCGAGCATATTTTCTATCTCGACCCGTCTTCCGCGCGACGATCTTATCTTTTCGTTCAGTTCGCGAAAGCTCATATTTTCTGCATTTATCTTCATCTCATCTCACCCCGCGCTCGGAAAATGCACAATTCACAATTCACAATGCACAATTGTGGAGCGCGCTTTGCGCGCAAATCTGAATCGTGACGAAATTTGAAAGTCATGCGGCTCCACCGCCTTTCGACAGGATATCAAGTCTCTTTTCTTCTGCAAATGCCGCAAGCTGTGGTGCCTTGCAAAGCAAGTCATAATCAACGGTTGACAGGTCTGTCTGTTCGCGGATAAGGGCGGTGTAAATGCCCGCACGCGTGATCTTTTCGCCCATGAGAATGAAGCCGTTGAGACGGTCATTTGCACTGAACAGTTTCTTCACATTCTCGCCGTCAACTTCCTCATAACAGTCGCCCGTGTAGTTGCCCGCAGTGATGATGTGCAGACCGAAAAATCCGATCGCGTTCATGGGGAATGCGCGCTCATATCTGTCCGCTGCACCCGCCATGTTATGCCCCGCGACAAGCCCCTGCGCATACGCGTTCGGCATTATCGCAATGATGTGGGAAGTGCCTGTCGTGATGTCCTCGCTGACGGTGCAGTCCCCCGCCGCCCAGATGTTTTTCACACCCTTGACAGCCTGTTTTTTGTCGGTGATGAAACCTCTTGCGTGTATGCTGTTGCTCCGGGCAGCGAGGCAGTTATCTGCCGGTTCTGCTTTACCCGATACGGAATTGGGTGCAGCGTCACGCTGCCCGCGCTCCACCTTGCCGCCTGCGCTTTCCGCAAGCTCTGTGTTCGGGCGCACACCGACTGCCGTAATAAGGATATCGAACTGCAATTCCTCGCCGTTTGTGAGAGTCGCAGTATTTTTGTTGAAGCTTTTCGCGCTTGTGTTCAGCTTAAATTTCACGCCGTGCGCTTCGATGTGCTTCTGCATTATTTCAGATGTCTGCTTGTCGAGAATTGACGGCAATATCCTGTCCGCAAGGTCGATAACGGTCATGTCGCAGCCGTAGTGTTCGAGCGCTTCGGCGGCTTTCAAGCCTATCAGACCCGCTCCGATTATCAGCACTTTTGCGCCCTTTTTCACGGCTTTTTCTATTGCCTTAACGTCATCGAGCTTCATAAAGCTGAAATGGTTCTTAACGCTGTCAAGTCCGTCCATTGGCGGGACGAAGGGCTTTGAGCCTGTCGCAATAAGAAGCTTTCCATACTCGATTTTCTCACCCGATTCAAGCTGCACCTGTTTAGTTTTGCTGTCAACCGAAACTGCGCGCTTTCCGAGCAGAGTTTCGACATCGTTCACCTTGTAAAAGTCCGCCGGGCGGTACTTCATCTGCTTTTCCTTCACGTCGCCTTTCAGCAGATAGGATATCAGAGGACGGGAATAGATGTGGTATTTTTCGTCCGAGATCACCGCGATACTGCCTTTTTTGTCGTGTTCGCGTATGCCCTCGATACAGCCTGCGGCGGCAGCGCTGTTGCCGACAATAACGTAATCAAACTTCATGCCGTCTCACCCCTCTCCTCGAAAACTATCGCGCCGTTTATGCAGCCTTTCACGCACTGCGGAATCCCACCGTTTGCCGTGCAGAGTTCGCACTTGCTTGCGGAATGCCCGCCGTCCGCGACTACACAGCCGTAAGGACATGACAGCACACAGGTGTAGCAGCCGACGCACTTTTCGTGGTCAATTTTCACCACGCCGTCAACTTTGCTGATAGCCCCGGCAATGCAGTTTTTCATGCACAGCGGATCGTCGCAGTGACGGCACTGCACCGCGAAATTTATGCCGTTCCCGTCCTCGACTTTTATGCGGGGAACCGCGTTTCTGCCGAGCCGGAAAGCCTTGTAAAATTCAGCTTCCCCGGAGTTCGCAAACGCGCAGTAATACTCGCACAGGTGACAGCCGAGGCACCTTTCTTCGTTCACATATACTTTCTTCATATATCTAACCTTTCGTTTGTTCAGCAAACTATCAAATCTCGTCACGATTCAGATCCGCGCGCAAAGCGCGCTCCACAATTGTGCATTGTGCATTGTGAATTGTGCATTTAAAAAATCATTCTCCTGCGTGCAGAATGCCGAGAATTTGCAGCTCCTTTTCGGTCAAGCCTATCCCTCGGAGCATAAGGCGGTTGCCGCGCAGTGCTTCAATGGAGTTGATGCCCATTCCGCCCATGATCTCCTGTATCTCGTGGTTCCAGGCGGTCACGAGGTTGACAAGACGGTGGCAGGCAATGTCCGGGTTAAGGCGCTTGACGAGTTCCGGGTTCTGGGTAGCTATGCCCCAGTTGCACTTGCCGGTGTGGCAGCTTCTGCACAGGTGGCAGCCCATAGCAAGCAGCGCGGGAGTTGCGATGTACACAGCGTCCGCACCGAGTGCGATCGCCTTGACAGCATCGGACGAGCAGCGTATCGAACCTGCCGCGACGATCGAGACTTCGTTGCGTATTCCCTCATGGCGCAGACGCCCATCAACCGCCGCAAGCGCAAGCTCTATCGGTATTCCGACATTGTCGCGTATGCGGGTCGGAGCTGCACCTGTGCCGCCGCGGAAGCCGTCTATGGCGATTATGTCAGCGCCCGAGCGTGCCACGCCCGACGCGATTGCAGCAACGTTGTGTACTGCCGCGATCTTGACGATGACAGGCTTTTTGTACTCGGTGGCTTCTTTGACCGAGAAGATGAGTTGACGCAGGTCTTCGATGCTGTAAATATCGTGGTGAGGCGCGGGAGAGATTGCGTCCGTTCCGCGCGGTATCATTCGGGTATGGGCAACATCTTCCTTTATCTTCTCGCCCGGGAGATGCCCACCGATACC
>JAFVBZ010000236.1 GCA_017479645.1 Ruminiclostridium sp.
AATCATCAACGTATTCAACTCATAACAAAACTGACTCCGCTTGAATTACGAAGCCAGTTTGTTGCTTAATTCATTTTGCCATAGGTGCTTTTTTGTACTGTACGCACAAAATGGTGCGGTTCAGTTTGCGTTCAGCGGTTTGTTTTATCAAAAATTTTTTTGCTAATGAAGCATCTCTCAAATTTCCGTGTCACGGGATCAGTTTAGGGGGTCCAGCCCCCTTTTTTAAAGGGGGCTGGCGGGTCCGGGCGGCGCCCGGGTCTCGAGCGGAGCGGCTTCTTTGACAGCCTCTCCGGTTTTTTTGATGAGTTTTTTCAAAAAAGTATTGACAAAACCGGAAAGGTATGTTATTATTGATAAGGGTTAGCGAGCGCTAACTTTAATATCTAATACTAAATTCGTATCTATCAACAGATATAATGAAGTAATTTCGTCACGATTCAGATATGCGCGCAGAGCGCGCTCCACAATTGTGAATTGTGAATTGTGCATTGTGAATTTGTCTGTATTTCGATAGAAATACAGCATAAGCCCGTTATAGTCAGAAGGAGTATTAATGAGCGTAGTAGTCGTAGGCGGCAACGATCGCATGGCCGCAAAATATAAGGAAATATGCGGAAACTTCAAATGCAAGGCAAAAGTTTTCACACAGATGCCTGCCGATTTTGAGAACAAGCTCGGCTCCCCCGATCTTGTGGTGCTTTTCACAAACACCTGTTCCCACAAAATGGCGAACAAGGTCAATCAGAAAGCCGGAAAACATAGCTTCCGCGTCGCAAAGATACACAATGCAAGCGCAAACGCGCTGAAATCGGTGCTTGAGCAGTACTGTACACAGTAACGCTTTCTTCTCCCGGATAATGTCCGGTTTTACCCTCCACCATTTTGCAGACAGTCCCGGTTTGCCGGAGCTGTCTGCAAACCTTTGCAAACCGGAGTAACATGCGCGCAAGTAAGTGTTTGCTAACTTATATAAATGCAATACCGGCGCATAATAATCCCGAAAATAATCAAAGAAAGGCAGACAGCGATATGTCTGAAACAGAGTACACAAGCTTCAACAAGCGGCTTGCATTACACACCGCGCCGACGCTGCTCGGGATAAAGTGCGCAAGCCTTATGTCCCTGCCGACAGCGGAGTTTGAGCTTGAAACACATCTGAATATATTCAACAGGCGCGCCGCACAGCGCGGACTTAAAATACGGCTGATATACAACTGCGGGTGCAGGACGCTGATACTTGTTTACAGCGAAAAAAAGCTGCGCAAGCGGCTCACATCGCCGGACGCATCGGAGATACTTTCCCCGCTGGGCTACGACATCAACGGCAGCACCGAGCGAATGATAGACCGGCTCTCCGAACGTATCGGAGAAAGCAGCTCATTCCCGCATGAGATCGGGATATTCCTTGATTACCCGCCGGAAGATGTGCGCGGATTCATCGAGAACCACGGCTGCAACTACAAGATGTGCGGCTGCTGGAAAGTCTATGGCTCGGAGGAACGTGCAAGGCGCACATTTGAGAACTACGAAAGGTGCAGAAAATTTCTGTGCAATAAATTAAACGAGGGCGCGGATATCTACCAGGCTCTCAGAATATCATAACAGGAGGACTATTTATGTCAGCAGCAGTAATCTATTGGAGCGGAACAGGCAATACAGAGGCTATGGCTAAGGCAGTAGCTGAAGGTGCAGGAGTTGAGGCAGTCGCAGTTTCGGATTTTTCCGGAAACGCGGCGGATTTTGACGCCCTCGGTCTCGGAAGCCCCGCAATGGGCGATGAGGTTATCGAGGAAAGCGAATTTGAGCCTTTCTTCGCAGGTATAGAGGACAAGATAAGCGGCAAGAAGATCGCGCTTTTCGGTTCGTATGACTGGGGCGACGGTCAGTGGATGAGAACATGGGAAGAGCGTGTAAAAGCGGCAGGAGCCGTTCTCGTGAACGATGCCGGTATCATATCAAACCTTGAGCCTTCGGACGATATCCTCGCACAGTGCAAAGAACTCGGCAAAAAGCTCGCAGAATAACCGTTTCAGCCGGCATATAAAGTTTACCCGCTCCGTGTTTTTCCCGGAGCGGGTTCTTTATAAAATAGGCGTAAAACACTTGACAATCCGTTTTCTGTGTGATATAATGATAGGCAATCAGCAAAGGCTGTGACGGAAACAGTAAGTCTTACGCGAAAGATACAGCGAGCCGTGGACGGTGCAAGCGCGGCACAAGTAACGTCTGACCGAATATCATTCCCGAGCCGCGGCGACCAAACCTTCGGGGAGTAATTGCCGACGCATCTCCTGCGTTATCGGAGGGTGGGTGATGGCCCATACGAAACAGGTGGTAAAGCAGATTTTCACGTCTGTCCTATTTCGGGGACAGACTTTTTTGTTTTTCGGAGGAACGGGAAATGGAGATAAAGGCTCTGCCCTACGATCTGACAGTATGCAAGGTCAGCTCTTTCAGCGATATAGATGCCGGCGCGGAATTCTTTTTCACGGGAAAGACAGATGAGGAGATATCCCTCGTATGCGCGACCGCCGATGTTCCGCCGGTTACCGCGGAAAGAGATGACGGCTGGAAAGCGTTCAGAATAGAGGGCAAACTCGACTTCTCGCTTACCGGGATCCTTTCGCGGATATCGGGAATACTTGCGGACAGCAGGATAGGGATTTTCGCAGTCTCGACATACAACACGGATTACATTCTCGTAAAGAAAGAGAACTTCGGCAGAGCGCTGGAAGTTCTCGGAAAAAACGGTTATACTATATTACAGTAAATATAAATAATAAAAATATGGAGGTAAAAAATGTACAAGAAAGTCGAAAGCGATCTGAATTTCGTCCAGCGCGAAAAGCAGACAAAACAGTTCTGGAAAGATCACCATATCTTCGAGAAGAGCATTGACATGCGCTCAAAGGCACAGTCCTATGTGTTCTACGACGGTCCTCCGACCGCAAACGGAAAGCCCCATATCGGTCACGTCCTCACAAGAACCATAAAGGATATGATACCGCGCTACCGTACAATGAAAGGTTATATGGTACCGAGAAAGGCAGGCTGGGATACCCACGGACTGCCCGTTGAACTTGAAGTAGAGAAGATGCTCGGCATAGACGGCAAGGATCAGATCGAGAAGTACGGTCTTGAGCCGTTCATAAACAAGTGCAAGGAATCCGTATGGAAGTACAAGGGTATGTGGGAGGACTTCTCCGAGACTGTCGGCTTTTGGGCTGATATGGAGAACCCCTATGTAACCTATCACAATGATTTTATTGAGTCCGAATGGTGGGCTCTCAAAGAGATCTACAACAAAAATCTGCTTTATAAGGGATTCAAGATCGTTCCCTACTGCCCTCGCTGCGGAACACCGCTTTCTTCTCACGAAGTTGCACAGGGATATAAGACAGTCAAGGAGCGCTCCGCGATCGTCCGCTTCAGAATAAAGAACAGAGACAACGAATACTTCCTTGCGTGGACAACGACGCCGTGGACACTTCCGTCCAACGTCGCACTGTGCGTGAACCCCGACGAGAAATACTGCAAGGTAAAGGCTGCCGACGGCTATACCTACATCATGGCGGAAGCTCTGCTCGACACCGTACTCGGGAAGCTCGGAGAAGAGGGCAAGCCCGCTTATGAGATACTCGAAAGCTATGTCGGAAAAGACCTTGAACGCATAGAGTATGAGCCGCTTATGCAGTGTACTGCCGATGCTGCGGCAAAGACAGGCAAGAAGGGTCACTACATCGTATGCGACAACTACGTTACCATGTCCGACGGTACAGGTATCGTTCATATCGCTCCCGCGTTCGGCGAGGACGATAACCGTGTCGGCAGAAACTACGATCTCCCGTTCGTACAGCTCGTTGACGCAAAGGGCTGCATGACAGAAGATACGCCTTATGCAGGTCTTTTCGTAAAGGACGCTGACCCGAAGGTACTGGTTGACCTCGACAAGGACGGAAAGCTCTTCGACGCACCGAAATTCGAGCATGAATATCCTCACTGCTGGAGATGCAGCTCCCCGCTGATCTACTACGCAAGAGAGACGTGGTTCATCAAGATGACCGCTATGCGCGACAGGCTTATCGCCAACAACGACAAGGTAAACTGGATCCCCGAGAGCATAGGCAAGGGAAGATTCGGAGACTGGCTCAAGAACATCCAGGACTGGGGTATTTCAAGAAACCGTTACTGGGGCACACCTCTCAATATCTGGGAGTGCGAATGCGGCAACAGACACAGCATCGGCTCTATCGCGGAGCTGAAAGAGATGTCGGACAACTGCCCTGACAACATCGAACTGCACAGACCTTATATAGATGACGTAACGATAAAGTGCCCGAAGTGCGGCAAGCAGATGAAGCGCGTTCCGGAAGTTATCGACTGCTGGTTCGACTCCGGTTCTATGCCGTTTGCACAGCACCACTATCCTTTCGAGAACAAGGAGCTCTTTGAGCAGCAGTTCCCTGCGGACTTCATCTCGGAAGCTGTCGATCAGACAAGAGGCTGGTTCTATTCACTGCTTGCGATATCCACGCTTCTGTTTGACCGCGAGCCTTTCAGAAATGTAATAGTTCTCGGACTTGTGCAGGACGAGAACGGACAGAAGATGTCCAAGTCCAAGGGCAACGCGGTTGACCCGTTCGACGCACTTGAGAAGCTGGGCGCGGACGCTATCCGCTGGTATTTCTACACCAACTCCCAGCCGTGGCTCCCGAACAAGTTCCACGACAAGGTAGTAATCGAGGGACAGAGAAAGTTCATGGGAACCCTCTGGAACACCTACGCGTTCTATATCATGTACGCCGATATCATCGGATTCGATCCGACAAAGTACACTCTTGACGTGAGCAAGCTGCCTGTAATGGACAAGTGGCTGCTGTCACGAATGAACACGATGATAAAGGGCGTTGACGAGAACCTTGACAACTATCGCATACCCGAGGCTGCAAAATGTATGCAGGACTTCGTTGACGAGCTTTCAAACTGGTATGTGCGCAGAAGCCGTGAGCGCTTCTGGTCACCGGAGCTTACAGAGGATACTGTAAATGCGTATATGACGCTTTACACGGCTATCGTGAATGTGTGCAAGTGCGCTGCACCTATGGTTCCGTTCATCACAGAGGAAATTTATCAGAACATCGTTCTTAGCGTTGACAAGAACGCACCGGAGAGCATTCATCTCTGCGACTTCCCGAAGTATGACGAATCGCTGATCGACGCTGAGCTTGAAAAGAAGATGGGCGAGGTTCTCGACATAGTTGTTCTCGGACGTTCGGCAAGAAATGCTTCCAACCGCAAGAACCGCCAGCCGCTCAGCACGATGTACGTCAAGGCGGACACACAGCTCGATGTATTCTTCACGGATATAATCAGAGATGAGCTGAATGTGAAGAACGTGGTATTCACAGACGATATGGCGGGATTTGCGTCCTACAACTTCAAGCCGCAGCTCAAGACCCTCGGTCCGAAGTACGGTAAGAACCTGGGCGAGATCAAGGCTGCACTTGCGGAAATCTCCGCGGGCAAGAGCGGCGAGGCTATGGCTGAACTCAACAGCACAGGCGTTATGAAGCTTAATATCTCTATCGGTGAGATCGAGCTGACAAAGGACGATCTGCTCATCGAAGCACAGCAGAAGGAAGATTTCTGCACCGTATTTGACGGCGGTGTTACGGTAGCACTTGATACCGCGCTCACTCCCGAGCTTATCGAGGAAGGCTTCGTCCGCGAGATCGTAAGCAAGATCCAGAATATGCGTAAGGACAGCGGTTTTGAGGTAATGGATCACATCAACGTAAAGCTTGCAGGAAATGCAAAGCTCATTGAGATCGTGAACAAGAACTCTGCATCTATCGCAGGAGATGTTCTCGCCGACAGCATCACCGAAGGCGAGTTCGCTAACTCCAAGGAATGGAACATCAACGGCGAAGATGTAAAGATCGGCGTCGAGAGAGTGTAAGAGACTTTAAGAGACTTTAAGAGACTTTAAGAGACTTTTGAGAGATTTTGAGAGATTTTGAGAGATTTTGAGAGATTTTGAGAAGGGGGCGCTGCCCCCCAACCCCCCGCCAGCCCCCTTTAAAAAAGGGGGCTGGACACCCTAAACTGATCCCGTAATACGGAGATTAGTTACTCACATCACACAAAAAAGACTGCTGTAATCGTTGATTTTCAGCAGTCTTTTTTCTCAATTTGATTCTTTAAAGATACACCGTATTTCGATGAGCGCAGCGCCCATTTTTTTAATGTCTAAAAAGTCTCAAAACTCTCCCAAAACACTTGCAATTTTAACGAAAAGTGGTATAATATAAGGTAGATTTTAACAAACGGAGGTTTATCAAATATGGCAATGTTTGACAAGCTGCTTGCAAACCTTAAAGCAAGCAAAAAGACTATCGTGTTCACAGAGGGTACTGACGCGCGTATCCTTTCCGCTGCAGAAAGACTTCTGAAAGAGGGCCTCATGGGTGTTATACTCTGCGGTAATCCCGATGATGTAAAGAAAGCTGCCGCTGACGGAGGATTCGATGTTTCCGCAGCTACAGTTATCGATCCGCTGAACTATGACGGATTTGAGGACATGGTAAAGACAATGGCAGAGCTCCGCAAGGGCAAGATGACAGAGGACGAATGCCGCAATTTCCTCAAGAAGTCCAATTATTTCGGAACTATGCTCGTTAAAATGGGCAAGGCAGACGCTCTTCTCGGCGGCGCTACCTACTCCACAGCAGATACCGTTCGTCCTGCTCTCCAGATCGTAAAGACAAGGAAGGGCGCAAGCCTCGTAAGCTCTTCGTTCATTCTGTTCCGCGAAAAGGACGGCAAGGAAGAGACTATCGCTATGGGCGACTGCGCTATAAACCTCAGCTACTCGGACAAGCTCGACAAGGAAGGCAACGTTGTTCAGACTGCCGCACAGCAGCTCGCTGAAGTTGCAGTAGAAACAGCTCGTACAGCTGCATTCTTCGGCATCGATCCTAAGGTTGCGGTACTCAGCTTCTCCACATACGGCTCCGGCAAGGGCGGTACAGTTCAGCTCAGCCACGATGCAGTTATAGAAGCACGCAAGATCGATCCTAATCTCGTTATCGACGGTGAGTTCCAGTTCGATGCAGCTGTTTCCGCAGAAGTTGCAAAGACCAAGTGCCCGGATTCCAAGGTTGCAGGTCAGGCAAATACATTCATCTTCCCGCTTATCGAAGCAGGCAACATCGGATATAAGATCGCACAGCGTCTCGGCGGATATGAAGCTTACGGTCCTATTCTCCAGGGTCTCAATGCTCCTATCAACGATCTCTCCCGCGGCTGCAACGCAGAGGAAGTTTACAAGATGGCTATAATCACAGCAGGTATGGCTTGATCGCAGAAAGCATAATATAATAACAAATAACGCCATAGCGTTTCAAACGCTATGGCGTATTGCTTTATAAAGAAACTATATCTTCCTGTTTACAGATCTTTCAAGTTCCGTGTTACGGGATCAGGTTTAGGGTCCAGCCCTTTTTAAAGGGCTGGCGGGTCCGGGCAGAGCCCGGGTCTCAAGCGAAGCGGCTTCTGAATTGTCAGGAGATGAAGCCGTCTCTCCAAATTACGCTGTTGTTGCCTTCCTTGAGGACGTAAACGTCACAGAACTGCGCACCCCAGCGGCATGCGTCGCGGTAATACTCGTCCGTGCGTCCCATAAAGCAGTCCACGAGTACTCCTGCTTCTGTGAGGTCTCCGGTATCGGAAGCTATCGCATAGCCGTAAACATGGCTTCCGTCGCGGGATACTATATATAATTCAGAACCAAAGGGGATTACTTCCGGGTCAACCGCAACAGAACCGATGATAAGAGGTCTGCCGCTGTATGTGCCATGTCCGTCGCGTGCCGTATATGCGGTAGCCTTGCCGTAGAGCACATATTCGTAATCGGTAGGGATCCCGTTCTCATCAAGTGTGAAGTTGCCCTGACGCTTGCTAACAGGGTCTGCTATAGCTGTTCCGCGAGCGATCACTTCTTCAACAGGCTCGGTGGTGCTGATGTATTCCATGCTGCTCGATTCCCATACACCGTCCACATACTTGTCGGTGATAACAACATCGGAAGTTCCGTCAACACCTGTACAGACTACCTTGCTGTCGCCTGTCTTCATTGTGGGGGTATCTTCGTAGCGTGTCTCATACGGGATAGTCTGTGTTCTTGTCTCGCTCCTGTATTCAACGCGGGTAACGGTGATATCCATACCCATATATATAATAGTATCAAGGGGATAGTTTACTTCGTCGTATATGCCAAGCTCGTATCCTTCGCGTCCGAGAAGTTCGCCTACCGTGATACCGGCAGCCTGGACATAATTTGTTTCACCGTCTGCTGTAATAGTAAGCGGGAAAGCATGTTCTATCTCAACATCAAAACTGCCGTTTTCGCTTGTACCTATATATCTGATATGATCGAGCGGGTCGATCTCTCTTTCAAGCTCATCTATGAATGCTTCAGCAGTCTGTGCTGCTGTGAGCCTTCTTACTGTTTTTCCGTTATCGGTAACTGTCGCATGATTGAGTACGCCTGCATATTTGGCGGCACTAAGCGAGAACACGGCGGTTACTGCCATTATCACAGACAAAATGACAGCTGCATTGCCGGTAGCAGCTCCTCCATGTCTTGAATACAGCGTTTTCAGCATACAGCTCCCTCCTTTAAGGTGTAATGTCCGAGACAAGTTTTGCTCGTTCATTAATCATTATTGGCTGTTTTACTGAATTATACCGCTCATTTTTTGTAAAGTCAAATAAACGAAACTGTTGAATTTTGTGCAAGATAACGAATATTTGAACTTGATTAGGACTATGTAACAAGTTACATCTGTGGAAAAAGCTGTTATCGAAGCTAAAATTATACTATCGGTATATCAAGTTTGTGCAGTTCAACAAAATGTTAAAAAATGTCGAATCCTGTCCTCTTGACAGATTTATTTTTCGATAATTGCCGACAGCAGATCCTCCGGTTCCTCACCCACTGGAATAACCGGAACACCGAGTTTTTCCGACACCTCGGAAAGCGTGATATCATCAAGAAAGATATCTTCGTCCGCCTTCAGCATAGCCTTCGGGATAAGCACACGGCTTCCGAGACTGCCGATATGCGGAGTGAGCGCTGCTATCAGATCGGAGGCTGTGGTCAGCCCGGCAACTGTGACTGTCTCGCCGAAGAATGTGTTGCGGACAGCGTAAACAGTGACCGAAACATTCGGAAATTTTACGGAAAGCTTATCCGCAAGCTCCCGTATCAGCGGCGCGGCAAGGACTCCCGTAGCGCAGGCAACAGCGTCTTGTCTGCCGTCCCCGTCTGTCTCATCAAGTATCTCCTCAAATCCGTCACGAAGATAAGCCCACATTCCCACGCCGTTCTCATACTGATCGTAACTGCCGTAGTATTCGCCGGGAGGTATAGGGCGGTGAGCTGTGATGAAAAGCTCGTCCGCAGGATATACAACGCGTTCGCCGTATTCGCTGAAAAGCCTGTTTCCGAAGCTCTCTATGATGTCAACAGCCTCGGAAGCAGAGTGTTCGTCGTGAAGCCGGATCTGCGGCAATCCGTCACGGTACTTCGTAGCGCCGAACGGTACGACAGCTATGCTCTGGACTGCCGGATAAAGCGCGGTAAGATCGGAAAGCGTCCTGCGCAGGTTCTCGCCGTCGTTCCAGCCCCGGCACAGCACTATCTGGCAGTTCATAGTAATGCCGCCCTCCGCCATTCTGTTTATATATCGGAGAACATCGCCTGCGAAACGGTTGCAGAGCATCTTCTTCCGCAGTTCGGGGTCTGTGGTGTGAACGGAGACATTGACATTCAGCTTCATCTTGATTATGCGGTCAATGTCGCTGTCGGTCATATTCGTGAGAGTGATATAGCTTCCCTGCAGGAAGCTGAGTCGGCTGTCGTCGTCCTTGAAATACAGAGTTTCGCGCATTCCGGGCGGGAGCTGGTCTATAAAGCAGAAGATGCATTTGTTGCGGCAGGACAGCTTCTTATCCATAAGATAAGTCTCGAAGTTCAGCCCGATATCATCGTAATCGTCACGCTTGCGGACTTTTACGGTACGGGTGCCGAGATCGAGTGTAAGAGTGCGCTCATAGCAGTAGAAGCCGTAATCCAGCGCGTCATTTATGGGGTGCCCGTTGATCGCAACAAGCGTTTCGCCGGGCTTCACCCCTGCCTTCGATGCCGGAGAGCGCGGTGTTACAGACGTTATCACCACTGCCATTTCTATCACTCCCTTCTCATAGATAACAAAGAAAAGCAGCGATGCCATACGGCATCGCTGCATGATCTTCGTAAAGACTTCGGTAACTTATGCCTCGCTGTGAGCGATGACTTCCTTACCCTTGTAATAACCACAGTTGCCGCAAACTCTATGTGCAAGCTTGAGCTCGCCGCAGTTGTCACAGCGTGAAAAAGCAGGTGCAGATAACTTCCATACCTGTGAACGTCTCTTGTCACGTCTTGCCTTCGATACTTTTCTCTTCGGAACTGCCATTATTCGCACCTCCCTTAATACTAACGATATTTATGACTCAATGCATCAAAAATGCACCAAAATCGGCACGATTGATATTATAGCATAAATATCCTTATTTGTCAATAGTTATCAGAGATATTTTTTCAGAGTCTCCGGGAAATCAGCAGCCTCAGCAGAAATAGTGAATGTTACGGTAACATTCTCTGTGATGACAGCGATCCTGCCGAGCATCTTTCCTACCTGTTCGAGATCACGTCCTACTATCCTCAGGGTACCGTCAATGAAAATGTCGGTGATATCGTAGTTGGACGCGAGCATTCCGGCAATAAAGCCATACATATCATCGTAGTCGTTGATCTTGTAGTCCTCGATATTGATCAGGCGGATCTTGTGGTAAATGTCAACATTGAGGGAAGAACCATACTGGATAGCGACAACATTGCCCTTGCTCTCCTTTTCAGCCTTATGGATCGCCTCTATGAGAAGCTTTGTTTTTCCTGCTCCCTTTTTACCTGCGATTAATTTTACCATAATAATGTCCTCCGTTTTGTTTTGTTTATAGGCTTTCGCCGGTTTAAGAGCCTTCCGGCTCAGTTTAACCTTGCTTCAAGCTCGGCTTTTCTGTCCTCGTAGCCGGGCTTTCCGAGAAGAGCGAACATATTCTTCTTGTAGCTCTCAACGCCGGGCTGATCGAACGGATTTACTCCGAGCATATAACCGGATACAGCGCATGCTTTCTCGAAGAAATAGATCATGTATCCGATCTCGTATTCATTGAGTTCCGGCACTTCAAGAACGATGTTCGGTGTACCGCCCTCTGTATGAGCGAGAACTGTGCCCTCAAACGCCTTGCGGTTGACAACGGACATATTCTGTCCTGCGAGGAAGTTGAGTCCGTCGCCGTTTGTGGCTTCCTTCTCTATGTAGAAATCCTTCTGTGCCTTGCCGAACTGTACAACAGTCTCAAAGAGTATGTTGGAACCGTCCTGAATATACTGTCCGAGGGAATGAAGGTCTGTGGAGAATACAGCGCTTGCCGGGAAGAGAGCCTTTCCGTCCTTGCCCTCACTCTCGCCGTAGAGCTGCTTGAACCACTCGTTCATCATAGCGAACGAAGGCTCGTAAGCTACCAGCATCTCAACTGCGCGTCCCTTGCGGTAAAGGATATTGCGCAGAGCCGCGTACTTGTAGCAGTCATTCTTGTTTATATCGGGATCGTTGTAGTCATTCATAGCGGCTGCAGCACCGTTCATAAGAGCGTCAATATCACAGCCTGCAACAGCTATCGGGAGCAGACCTACGGCTGTAAGCACAGAAAACCTTCCGCCGACGTTATCCGGAATAACGAATGTTTCGTAACCATTCTTGTCGGAAAGCTCCTTGAGTGTTCCTCTTTTTGCATCTGTTGTGGCGAAGATGCGCTCCTTTGCGCCGTCAGCACCGTACTTCTTTTCGAGAAGCTCTCTGAATACGCGGAATGCAAGTGCAGGTTCGGTTGTTGTACCGGACTTGGATATGATATTTACAGAGAAATCTCTGCCTTCAACAAGGGAGATGACCTCATTGAGATATGTAGGGCTTATAGTATTGCCTATGAAATAGATATCAGGCGTATCCTTTTTGAGCGAGTTGTACAGGCTTGACTTTACAGCCTCTATTACCGCTCTTGCTCCGAGATAAGAACCGCCGATGCCAATAACGATCAGGACTTTGCTGTTCTTCTTTATCTTTTCAGCGGCTGCCTTGATCCTTCCGAATTCTTCCTTGTCGTAGTCAGCAGGAAGTGTTGTCCAGCCGAGGAAGTCGTTTCCGAGACCATTCTTTGATGTGAGTGTCTCATGAGCGGCAGTAACAGCGGGCTGAATGCCTTTGTATTCGTGCTCCGAAACGAACGATGCAAGGTATTTGTCATTTACCTTCAGTGCCATTTTTCATAATCTCCTTCTTTTTACGTCCTTGGATCTTTTTATCTTAAGGGACATCTATTCATACAACATATATTATACCTTACTTTTGTTTTTTTTTCAAGGGGTTTTGAATTATGATGATATCTTTGTCGAAAACATAGAATTTCAATCACATTTTTTGTGCAAATATTCTAACGATTTATATTGGTGTGTCACATTTATCCTATCCTGCATAAACTGTGAAAAAACGCGTTGGAGGTAACGTTTATGTGCGGAATAGCAGGCTGGATCGATCTTAAAAACAGTCTTGAAGAATATGAGAACATAATGAGCGAAATGAGCGCATCGCTGACACACCGAGGTCCCGATGCCGGCGGCAGTTTCCGTGACATCGGCTGTCTGCTTGCTCACCGGCGGCTGAGCGTCATTGACCCGGAGAGAGGCGCTCAGCCAATGACATACAGCAGGTTCACGATCGTGTACAACGGCGAGCTTTACAACACGGCGGAACTGCGCTCTAAACTTAAAAACCTCGGGCATACATTCGATACCGCAAGCGACACGGAGGTTTTGCTGAAATCCTATGCGGAATGGGGCGGGAACTGCCTTGAACGGCTTAACGGCATCTACGCCTTTGCAGTATGGGACAAAGCCGGCAGGAAGCTGTTCCTTGCAAGAGACCGGGCAGGCGTAAAGCCGCTTTTTTACCACAGATACGAAAACGGCATCGTGTTCGCTTCGGAGATAAAAGCGCTGTTCCGCTGTCCGAAGGTAAAGCCGGCACTCGACGAGGAAGGCGCAGCTTCGCTGATGCTGCTGGGACCTGCAAGGAAAGGCGGACTCGGCGTATTCAAAGGCATAGAGGAGCTCTTACCGGGTGAGTGCGCAGAGTTTGATGCAAACGGATTCGGGAAGCGCAGCTATTGGCAGCTTAAAGCCGTACCGCACACCGAGAGCCTTGCCGAGACCGCAGATCACCTCGGCTTTCTCATAAAGGACAGCGTGGAACGCCAGCTCGTGAGTGATGTACCGCTTTGCACATTCCTGTCGGGGGGACTGGATTCAAGCCTTATCAGCGCCATTGCAGCCCGGAAATACGCTTCCGAGGGCAGACGGCTCAGCACATACTCAATAGACTACAAGGACAACCGCAAGAACTTCGTCGCTTCTGCATTCCAGCCGGACGAGGACGCGCCGTGGATAGACGAGATGAGCGCATTCATCGGATCGCAGCACACGAATGTTATCATCGACTCTCCGGCGCTTGCGGAGGCCCTCGATCCGTCAATGGAAGCGCGGGATCTTCCGGGAATGGCGGACGTTGACAGCTCGCTGTACCTTTTCTGCCGTGAAGTAAAGAAGAACTTCACAGTAGCAGTCAGCGGCGAATGCGCGGACGAGATCTTCGGCGGTTATCCCTGGTATCACAAGCCGGAGCTGTTGTTCGCAGAGGGATTCCCGTGGGCAAGATCTACCGAAAAGCGTGCCGGACTGCTCCGTCCCGAACTTGCCGCAAAAATACACCCTGCCGAATATGTGCGGAGTGCAGCAGATGCGACAGTTGCGGGAATGTCAGTTCTCGACACGGACAGCGGCGAGGAAAAGGCGCGAAGGCGTATGTTCCTGCTGAATTTCTACTGGTTCATGCAGACGCTGCTTGACCGCAAGGACAGATGCTCCATGGCGCACGGGCTTGAAGTGCGCGTTCCGTTCTGTGACCACAGGATCGCGGAGTACGCATACAATATCCCGTGGGAAATGAAGTCTCTCGGCGGACGGGAGAAGGGTCTTGTGAGAAAGATATCCGAGCGGTATCTCCCCCACGACGTCGCCTGGCGCAAGAAATCGCCTTACCCCAAGACACACAACCCGTCATACGCAAAACTTGTATTCGACAGATTCGTGAAGCTTATGCAGGAACCGGACTGCCGGCTCCCGCTTATCCTCGACAAAGGGAAGATAACCGAGCTTATCGCTACCGAGGGCAGCAGCTTCTCTGAAAACTGGTACGGTCAGCTCATGACCACACCGCAGATGTTCGCGTACCTCATACAGCTTGAGCTCTGGTTCCGGAAATATGACCCGGAGATACAGTTCTGATCGTTTGTGCCGGGATTATGGTTTAATATATAATAGTATAGCAGGGCATTTACACATGCCCTGCTGATTCATTTCAGCCTCTGCTTTTAAGATCAGCCTCGATATCTTCCGCCCAGCAGCTGTCGATAGCGCTTCCGCACCTCATAGCCATCATCGGTGCTGCGAGAGCTTCAAATACCTTTTTCGTTCCCTTGCCGTCCGCGCGGTAATTTGCGGCTCTGTCTGCTCCGATACCGACTTTGGCGGCAACCGATACCGCGTCTATGTTCGCGCCGATGAACAGAAATTCCCAGCCGTCCTTTTCCTTGCGCTTTTCTATAAGCTTCTTTACCTTGTCGTAATCGTAGCGGCGGCTTGCATTCTCCATACCGTCGGTGGTTATCACAAACATCGTATGCTCGGGAACGTCCTCGGAACGCGCATACTTGTGTATATTGCGGATATGCTTCACACTGTCGCCTATCGCATCAAGAAGCGCCGTGCAGCCGCAGGGAGTATAGTCGCTGTCGGTCATTGCCGGTATTTCGGATATGTCGGCGCGGTCATGTACGACTGTACTTTCATCGCTGAACAGGACGGTTGAAACATAGACCTTTCCCTGCTCCTTTTTCTGCTTTGCTATCATGGAGTTGAAGCCGCCTATCGTGTCCGCTTCAAGTCCGCTCATTGAACCGCTCTTGTCAAGAATGAACACAAGCTCTGTGATCCCGTTCGATACCTTTTTAACTTCCTTTTCAACTGTCTTTTTCATAATAAAATCCTCCTGTGAATGTGTTCCGGTGAAGCCCTTTGCTTACCCTGTAACTGTATAATACCACATTCACGGGAGGTTTTGGTCGCTTTTTATGCGACATATTTTTCCGGCTCGCGCCGAAGATCATCTGAACTCGAAGAACTCCTCAAGCCTTGTAAGGAGCGCCTTGCGGTCGAATGTCTTTTCGTAATCCTTTCTCTTTCCGATGATTATGAGCATCTTGTTCGACTCGTACATCTTGTCGTTCAGATACGACAGCATATTCTGCAGTGAAGCTGTCATCGCAGCCATTCTCTCGTCGAGATAAAGCACGATAAGACCGGCACGGTCAATGTTGCTGCCGATCTCGGCGATCCTCGCCGCGACCTGGTATGCGCCTATCTCCACCGCAAGCAGCTTCTGCTCCATAGCCTTGACCGCAAAGCTCTCCGATGCGCTTATTATCATTATGTTCTTGAACATTTCCCCTGTTGCCACTTGTCAAGGAAATTTTAATCAGAAGTGGTGTAAAAATTGTGGGCGACATCATCTTGAAAAGTATGCAATGATTTGATATACTATAATTGCCGGACAAACAATCGTCAATCTGTACCAAAACCGGAGCTGTATTTGTACACTTTTCACAAAATTTTCGATTTTTTAAAATTTCTC
>JAFVBZ010000237.1 GCA_017479645.1 Ruminiclostridium sp.
CGTAATCTATCTTTACAGGGATCGTTTCTCTTTCTGCAGCAATGCCCGCACAGCCCACAAGCTTGAATGTGAACTTCTTTGAAGCGCCCTTATCAATGCTGAAATCGCTGAAACCGAGTCCACTGTCTATCGAGAACTTTGTTCCGTCTGTTGTAAGAGAAACTCTTGCCTTGTCGATATTGTATGAACTGTTATTCTTAAGCGTTACAGCAAGATCGAACTTTGTATTTTCCGCAACCTTGTCGCTGCTGACCGTGTAGTTCGTCATTGTAATGTCATACGCGGTGTAGTTGCTTTCCTTCTTTTCTTCGGGATTGCAGTTGATGATTATCATAGTGCTCGTATAGCTGCTAAGATCGGTTTTAGAAGAATCAAGTGAATAAGAAAGCTTAAGATTTACTGTCTCACGCACGAGAGTTATGCCTTTCTGTGCTATGAGAGAATATGTAACCCTGCCAATTGCATCTTTTTCGATATTAATATACTGCTTTGTTGCGCCCTTATCGAGTACAAACTTTTCGGAATTAAGACCGTCGAGCTCAAGTTCTGCGTTCTTGATATCTATACCGGTATTGTTCTTCAGTGTTACGGTGATATCGAACTTATCCCCAGGTCTTACTTCATCTTTGCTGACTTTGTATGAATCAATGGTAAGTCCGCGTGCTGCAAGCTGGCTTACGATCTTAAGCTTGATAATAAACGACTGTGTGCTTGATGTTTTACCGTCAGCACCATAAGCAACAGAATTGAGTGTAAGATTAACGGTTGAAGACGGTGCTGTCTTTGATATTTTAATTATATAGCTTACGTTGCTTTTGATATCATCAATTGAAAACTCCGGCTGATCAATAGTTACATCAGAACTGCCGCTGGTAAGTACAAAATCACCATGAGTAAACCTGGCAGCGTTTTTTACGGCAAATTTGAAATTTACCATAGTGCTTGTACCGGAATTAAGTGTCAGCTCATTTTTGTTTGATAATACAAGAACAGGAGCTTCAACATAACTCTCATCGTCATCGGCAAAAGATGTTACCGCTGTCATGCATAACATCATAACAGCAGCAGTAAAGAATGCCAGAAACTTCTTGAATAAAACCATTTTTTTCAGACCTCTCTTTTCTTAAACAATTTCGGTTTCATCATCGACGGGACAAACCGATTCATTATTTTCTATACTTGTTATCTCTCCGTCGATTATATGTACTATCCTGTCGGTATATCTCGCTATTTCAAGATCGTGTGTAACGATTATAAGCGTAATACCGTACTTTCTGCACATTCTGACCATAAGGCGCATTACCTCGTCCGTTGTCTTTGTATCGAGGTTACCGGTGGGCTCGTCTGCAAATACAAGCTTCGGTTTGGCTACGAAAGCCCTTGCAATACCCACACGCTGCTGCTGACCGCCGGACATCTGGTTCGGCCGGTGTCCCATACGAGTACCGAGTCCCACAAGTTTCAGCATCTTCTTGGCTAACTTGTCACGCTTTGATCTCGGAATACCCTTGAACATAAGCGGCATTCCGACGTTTTCAATGGCGTTGAACTGATTTATAAGGTTGTACGACTGGAAAACAAACCCGGTGTTCTCCTGCCGGAAGCTTGCAAGCTTTCCTTCCGACAACTTGGCGACATTGACATTGTTTATTATGATATCGCCTTTCGTTGGCTTTTCAAGTCCGGCAAGCATATTGAGCAGCGTGGATTTTCCCGAACCGGAAGTACCGAGTATGCAGCAGATCTCGCCCTGATCTATATCAAGATCTATGTGCTTAAGCGCAACGACCTTTTCCTTGCCGAGCATATATACTTTTCGGAGATTTCTTACTGTAACAAAAGCCAATTTTTCACCCTCTTTCGACATAACTATACAAATTTCATTATATTACAAAATACGACAAAAGTCAATAGAATTGACTACAAAACATAGAGAAACAAGTGCCAAATGATACAATATGTTGTGCCTGAATAATAACCTGTCCATATAACAATACGCGTTCAGAAGAAAAAGGTTGCACTAAAATATTCAATTTTTATGAATAACGATGATTTTCTGTATGTTTGCACAAATATTCACAGTTACGTCAGAAAAAACTGTTCACAACAGAAAAGCTCCCCCTTTTCAGGGGGAGCAGTGATATTACTGAACATCGTTCTCGTCGAAAAGATCGCCGCACTCGGGGCAGAACTTCGGGGGCTTCTCGGGATCCGCAGGAACCCAGCCGCACTTGTCGCACTTGTATTTCTTGGGAGCGGCAGGCTTCGGCTTACCGCAGTTAGAGCAGAACTTTGTGGTGTTCTCAGCACCGCACTCGCACTTCCATGCAGCCGGAGCAGCAGTAGCAGGTGCAGCTTCACCCTTCTTTGCTCCGCAGTTGGAGCAGAAGTTCGTGGTATTGTTAGCGCCGCAGCTCGGGCAGACCCAACTCTCCGGAGGAGCAGGCTTCTTTGCGCCGCAGCCGGAACAGAAATTTGCAGTATCAGCATTCTGCGCACCGCAGGTCGGGCACTTCCAGCCGCCGACAGGTGCCGCAGCACCGCCGTTCGGAGGTGTAGGCTGCTGAGGCTGGGTATTGTAAGAGCCCATGAGGTTTGCGCCCATGTTCATCATCTGTCCCATGCCCATAACGCCCATCATTCCGCCGCCGCTGCCTTCGTTGGAGCCCATAGCCTCGATACCGGCAGCAATGCTCTTGTTCATCATAGCCTTCTGAACGCGGTCATCAAGCTGTGTATCCGCTTCGAGACGAGCGCCGAGGAGCTTCTTGGAAGCTTCGGAGAGCGTTACCGGTCCTTCAAAGCCTACGCTCTTGATAACAAGTCCTCTTTCCTGCCAGTCAACCGCATTTTTAGCAGTAGCCTGTGCAAGAGGAACAAGCTTTGTCTGGATCCTTGAATACATAACACCCTGCTCGGAGAGTTCGGCAAGACCGCCGAGAAGAGCCTGAATGAACTCGCTCTTGTACTGACCGTTTGAGAATACCGCAGTAGCGGAAAGATCGCCTGCATCAACACCCTTGGGTGCAACTTCGGTATAGAATCTTACAGCAGCTTCCGCATCGGGTATCTGTACAGAGAATCTGCCGAAGCAGCGCAGTTCGATAGAAGTATTGTAATAGGGATCAAAGTAAGGCATAGGTTCGCTTGTGCCGAACGGAATGCCGGGGATCTCCTGAAGGTTGATGTAAACTACCTTCTGCTCGGCAGCAGGAGTTCCGCCGTAAGTGAATCTGCTGAGCAGATCCTTGAGCGAATCCTTGATGTTGCCCGCAAATATGGAAGGAGCGGAGGAGTTGTCAAGAATATAGCGTCCGGGCTCGGTAACTATATTAGTGATCTTACCGTTATCAACGGTAAGCATGCAAGTTCCGGTTTCTACCATGATCGCAGAACCGTTGCTTATGTAGTTTTCGGTTCCTTTGGTATTGCTCGTGCGGGCAGAACCTTCATGCATCTTGGTTCCGACCTTCAGAAGAGTTTTGTTGTCAATAGACCCGCAGTGTATCTCTTCCTTCCAGGTATCGCCCAGAGTTCCGCCTAACGCGCCTATTGCAGCTTTGATAAGTCCCATAGGTTATCATTTCCTTTCGTTGTAAAATTAAACATTTCTGTTTTCAGATGAATTTAAATCCGCTGACAAGCCAGCTCTTGTACACTTCCTCAGTAATTCCGGTACCGCAGTACTGACATTTCAGCATCTTCCCGCCTACCGAATACACCGGAGCACCGCAGTTCGGACAGTTGTGGGAATAGGTCAGAGACTTTGAATCTTCACGGAATTCCCTGCCGTAGCTGAGGGTAACTTTCGCGGCAAGCTGTGTAAGGTTTTCCGGAACTTTCTCTTTGCCCTCGAAATAGTGAATGCACTGGAACGAGATCTCAAAATCCGCTGTTGCAGTATCGGAAGTGCTCTTGTAATTGGAGATGCCGGAACGGTGGATTTTGATATTGTCGAAATGCTCGATCACATTCCTGTCGTGATTGTCGCAGATGCGGTCATATACCTGACTTTTAAGGGTGTCGGTAGCATTTTCGATCCCCGACGTGCTCTCACGCTCAATTCCGGTCAGTATCGAGGAAAGTGCGGAATTTGCCATTTCGATGAAGCGCTCGTAAGTCATATCCGGGAAATCCCGCATCAGTCTCGGCTTATACACAGCAGAGACATTGGAGATTGCTTTGGGAGTGGTGGTTTCTTCCTTAAGACCTTTTCCGATCATATCGGCAGTCTCTTTCAGTCCCATTCCCAGATATTTCTTCGTAGCAGAATTGATCTTATGTTTTATGAACATCACAAGTGCGAATATCGCAATAAATATAATCGCAATTACGATCAGAGTCGTAATTACCGGAGTAAGCACAGCTCCCATTACTGCTGTGTACCGCCGTTATCCTGCGGGAGTCTTATTCCGTCGTCCTTTGTATCGTTTCTGATCGTTGAGAAGTCGCTGAGTACCCAGCTGTACAGACCTGTGGTCACAGTGGAGCCGCAGTATTCGCAGACACCGGTGCTCGAAATGCTAAGCGGTGCGCCGCAGTTCGGGCAGTTGTGTCCGGTCATATTGTTATCGTCTGCGCTCTTTGTCTTAACGCCCACAGAACGCATAAACTTCATCTTGTAACGGAAATCCCAGCGTGTATTCTTGTCACCGCGGACAATATTGCCGGTCTTGTCGTCCGTCTGATAGTCGATGTAGCGTGCATTGAGATATGCTGTCAGATACTCATACTCGTTATCGCGCACATAGCTTGTAAGGTACGCGGTATTGATAGCGATGCTCTCATAGTGGTATGTCACACCCTGCTCTATCTTGGACTGTACCTGTTTATCGGTGGTATTGTAGAGGTTGGTGTGAAGTACAGGTCTTACAGGTGTAAGATCACGCTTGCACCATGCGTTCTGGATATCGATGTAAACATTCTTTACGAAAGAAGTGAAATCGTCAGCTGTAAAGTCGGGATCTTCCCTCTTGATTATCTGCTCGATCTCCGCGGTTCTGTCAGGCAGGTTCACATTGAGACCCTGACCTCCGTTAGCCGGACGAACTCCGCCGCCTACCGGTGTTGAAGTACCGCCGTTTCCGCCGTCCTTACCCTTGCGGGATACTGCGATAACAACAATTATTATGATTATCACAACAACAGCTAAAGTACCAAAGCCGCCACCGCCGCTTCCTCCGTCGCTGTCATCGTAATAATATGTAGAGCCGCCGCCCCAGTCATGATCACTGCTGCTTCCCCAGTCGCTTCCGCCGCTGTCGTAGCTGTAATCATAATCGTTTGCATCAAAAGCGACTGCCGATACGCAAAAGATCATAACAGCAGCCAGCAGAACAGAAAGAATGATCGGTAATTTCCTTTTCAACTTTATTTTCCTCCGCTAAAGAAATAATTAACTGAAAACAAAATCCTATACAATCTTATAATAGCATTATTTCTATGAAAAGTCAAGATTTTTTGCATTTTATCCAATAAATTATTTTATTGACAATACCAACTTGTATAAAATCGGTATTACGGAGTATCTTACCGCTTTATCATTAATAAGAAGCTTGTATTCACGCATTAGTCACTATTGACAAATCGGCGGTGTTGTATTATAATAAATTTAGTAAATGAGTGCATCATTAACCCGCCTCAGACAAGAAAGGATTGATAGCTATGTCTTATATTTTAGGAGTTGATATCGGTACTTCCGGTACAAAAACAGTGCTTTTTGATGAGAACGGCACCGCTCTTTCTTCCGCGACATACGAATACCCTCTTTATACGCCGCAGAACGGCTATGCCGAGCAAGATCCGGAAGACTGGTGGAACGCTTCCGTCCATGGTATATCTGACGTAATTGCCGAAAGCGGTATTCCCGCTTCGGAGATAAAAGGCATCGGTCTATCCGGGCAGATGCACGGACTTGTAATGCTCGATGCCGACTGCAAGGTAATACGCAAGAGCATAATCTGGTGCGATCAGCGTACCTCAGCCGAGGTAGCCGAGATCACAAGCAAGGTCGGACATGAAAAACTTGTTGAGATCACCGCAAATCCTGCTATTACAGGCTTTACTGCCGCAAAGATAATGTGGGTCAAGAACAACGAACCGCAGAATTATGAGAAATGCCGTCATATCCTGCTCCCGAAGGACTATATAAGATTCAGACTTACCGGCGAATTCGCAACCGAAGTTTCAGATGCTTCCGGTATGCAGCTTCTCGATATCCCGAAGAGACAGTGGTCTGACGAAGTTCTCGAAAAGCTCGGAATCGACAGATCACTTCTCGCAAAGGTTTACGAAAGCCCCGAGATCACCGGTGCTGTTACCAAGAAAGTCGCAGAGCTGACCGGACTCGCGGAAGGAACTCCCGTTGTAGGCGGTGCCGGGGATAATGCAGCGGCAGCAGTCGGAACCGGTGTCGTAGAGGACGGTACAGCATTCACAACTATCGGATCAAGCGGTGTCGTATTCGCGCACACTTCCGATATCTCGATCGACAAGAAAGGGAGAGTTCATACTTTCTGCTGCGCAGTACCCGGCTGCTGGCACGTTATGGGAGTTACCCAGAGCGCCGGTCTTTCGCTGAAATGGTTCAGGGACAATCTCTGCTGGAGCGAGATGGAAACCGCAATGAATATGGGTGTGGATCCGTATTATCTCACCGACAAGGCAGCAATGGAAGTACCGATCGGAGCAAACAGACTGCTTTATATGCCCTATCTGAACGGTGAGCGTACTCCTCATCTTGACCCAAATGCCCGCGGCGCGTTCATAGGCTTATCAACCATGCACAAAAAGAAAGATATGATAAGAGCCGTTATGGAAGGTGTTTCATATTCACTGCGCGACTGTGTTGAGGTAATGCGCGAGATGCACATTAACGTCAGCGACATGATGGCTTGCGGAGGCGGCGGAACATCACCTCTGTGGAGACAGATGCTCGCTGACCTCTACGGCTGCCCGGTAAAGACCACACAGAACAAGGAAGGTCCCGCACTCGGTGTTGCTCTTCTTGCAGCAGTCGGAACCGGTATATACTCCTCTGTCCCCGAAGCATGTAAGGCTGTTATCAAAGAAGACAAAGTCCAGGCGCCCATTTCCGAGAACAGCGAAAAGTACGAGAAGGTTTATGAGCTTTATCGCAAGCTTTATCCTCGTATGCAGCAGACATTTGCCGAACTTGCCGAGCTTTGATGTTCATGCAGTATTATGAACGTTCCGTAATATTGACTTAATTAAAGAAACACTAAGCCCCCGTATCTCAACGATACGGGGGCTAACTTTCTGTATTAATCAGCCGGTAAAGCTTCCGACAACTATTCCAATTATCATAACAACGGCAACTAATCCAGCGATTATTCTGTAAACGACTTTAAGTCCTTCCCTGTCTTTATTTCTCATAACTTACCTGTCAGTTTGTTGGCATAAAATAATATATTTTCTCATCAGAATAGGAATAGTCAAGCTCCTCACGGGCTATTTCCTCAACATAACCCATTTTGTACTCATCACTTGTATAACGCTCAAGCATCTCATTCTCGGTGCGAAGCTCATAGAGCTTATCGGAAAGCGCTTCATATTCAGCGGTTTTCTGAGCGATCTCAACCTGCATGGTGATAAGGTTAACAACAGCGTATGCAAGTGCTACAAAAGCGGCAAATGCGAATATAAAAGGGATCTTAAATGATTTTCCTGACTTTCGCTTTGATTGCATTACTGTTTTCACCGCCTTCCGGAAACACCTTACCTATTTTATGATCGTCATTATTATACACTACCTGTCTGTTCTTTTTCAAGTATTTTTTTATTTTTTCAGCATTATTCGATAAAATTTTTCTGTTTTTTATAAAGAAATCTGTTGATTTTTGGTAAATATAAATAACAGGTTTCTTTACTGTTTCATAGATATAATGCGATACGCGCCCGAAAAGCCTTGCTGCCGGCGGTACCAAAAGCCCTATGGTAACCATATTGACTGCAAATCCGAGAGCCGCTGCGATCACATAGTATAGCCGGAAAAAGCCTGTTCCGTACGCAACGGAGAACACAAATAACACAAACCCGGCTATAAGAGCGAACAGAAGATCAAGTACGAACGCAAGCTTTTTCATCTTCGGAAAAGCAAGTCTCGAAAAGCGGAATACATTGTACAGAACAGCAAGAAAAAAGCCTGCTGCGGCATATATCCCTATCATTGAAAGTACAGTCTCGGCGGTCTCAAACATACATTATCACCGCCTTATCTGAACAGTTTTGATATAAAGTTGTCCGGGAGATGGCGCTTTTCGGTGGTATAACTGAAAGAATCGAGATGCCCTTTTACGCGCAGGATACCGCTTCCGGGATCAAACTCGTCTGCTTCAAGCCGGCTTCCCTTTATAACAAGATCTCCCTTGCCTGTGAATACACATATCTCCGCTTCTGTAACACTCTCAACAGAGTTCACACCGGTTACTGTAGCACTTTCACGGTCGTTTACTGTTATACTGCTGTTCATAACTTCTCCTTTAGTGTACAAGCTTCTGTATAACTATACTATGTCCGTGAAAGCGACTTTAGAACCTATGACTTAAACAACCTCATAAAGATCGGAAGCACCGTCCTTTCCCACAACCTCTGCTACACGAAGAACTTTCACTTTAAGCGGGCTTTTTCCGATATTTATCTCGATTATGTCCCCTGTTTTGACATCGTATGAAGCGCGTGCAGGCTTTCCGTTCACACACACCTTTTCCGCGTCGCAGGCTTCATTTGCAACCGTCCTGCGTTTGATCAGTCTCGATACCTTGAGATATTTGTCAAGTCTCATACACTTTCTCCTTATGAACAAACCGCCGCATATAACGCGGGGCGATATAAAACAAAAGCGGACTCAGCGGCATGCCGAATCCACTTTATTATCAATAAACCGCTGATTACTTAGCAACAGCATCTTTTAAAGCTCTGCCTGCCTTGAATGCGGGAACTTTCGTAGCCGGAATCTTGATCTTCTTCTTAGTCTGAGGATTGATGCCCTCACGAGCCTTACGATCGCGTGTTTCAAATGTGCCGAAGCCTACGAGCTGGATCTTGTCACCCTTTGCGAGTGTATCGGTGATAACAGCAGTCAGAGCGTTAAGAGCCTTCTCGGAGTCCTTCTTGCTGAGCTCGGTCTTTTCTGCTATAGCCGAAATTAATTCTGCCTTAGTCATTTTAAACCTCCATAAAAAATGATTGATTGATTGTTGGATTTTCCCGTCCGTATGTGCCGTACTTTCAGGAATTGTGCGTTTCATTCTTGGCCTTCTCCCAAAGCTCATTGAGCTCGTCCTGGGACGCCTCGGTAAAGGTCTTTCCCTCTTTCTCGAGAAGTGCCTCAACTCCACTAAAACGTATTATAAACTTATTTATCGCAAATGTCAAGGCTTTTTCGCTATCTTTTTTCAAAAATCTCGATAAATTGGTGCAGGAAAACAAAATATCACCGAGTTCTTCCTCGATTTTTACGTCACTATCCGATTTCAGCGCGTTTTCAAGCTCATCTATCTCGCTTCTGAGCCTTTCGATAACCTCGTCTGCCGAGCCGAAATCCATTCCTGCATTAGCAGCTCTTTTACCGACTTTCTCGCCCCTCATAAGCGCCGGCAGCAGCTTCGGTACGCTCTTAAGTCTATCTGATGCCTTTTCCTCGTTCTTTGACTTTGATTTCAGCACGTCCCAGTTTTTCAGCACCTCTTCGGGTGTATTGACCTTTATGTCTCCGAAAACATGCGGGTGGCGGTAAACAAGCTTTTTGCATATCCCATCGCATACATCGTCGAAGTTGAAGCTGTTCTGTTCATCTTCCAGCTCGCTATGAAAAACCACTTGCAGCAGAAGATCACCGAGTTCTTCTTTCAGAAGTGAAGGATCCTTGCTGTCTATTGCTTCGGCAACCTCGTAAGCTTCCTCAAGCACATCCATTCGTATGGATTCATGTGTCTGCACCTTGTCCCACGGGCATCCGTGTTCGCTGCGCAGCTCCTTCATTATTTCACGCAGATCGTTGATATCGTATCTTTCCTTGATCTCAAACATTGCTGAACCTCCGCTGTACAAAATTTCCTATATTTTATCACAGAACGGAAGAAATTGCAATATGAACAGTTCATGCCCGTTTATGACGCAGAAGCCGGATCACCTCTGTGCAGTCCTCACTGTCCGATATGAACAGAATCAGTGCGTACATTGCTGCTCCGAGTACAGCCGATAAAAGCATTGCGCCTATCGTACCTGCATAGCTCTTCAGTCCCCGGAAAAACAGATATGTACCTATACCGCACCCTGCCGCGCCGAACAATGCCGGAAGTGAATAGCGGACTATGCCGGTACTCAGCCCGAACCTGCTCTTTATTTCCCGTACAGCACAGACAAGGCATATCGCATTGGATAACACGCCTGAAACGGCAGCACCGGAAATGTTCATAAACGGAAGCGTTACGAAAATCACGTTGAACATCAGTTTCAATGCTCCTCCGATAAGTGTTATCCGTATCGGATACCCGAAATCGCCGAAAGCGTGGAATACTATGAACACCGAACCGAGCAGTCCCGCTGTTATTCCGCCTGCGCTCAGAACAGAGAGTGCAGGTGCGCTTACTGCCGCCTCGGTTGCACGGACAGGATAAAGAATATTAAGTATCGGCTCCGACAGTACAGCCATAAGTACGGTTACCGGAAGTGTTACGACGCTCGTTCCTTTTATGAGAAGCTTTATCTCTCTTGAAACAGCACTGCGTTCACCTGTGCCGGCTGCATAGGCGAGTCTCGGCAGCGCGCATCTTCCTACTACTGCCGGAACCGCCGCCGCAAGCATATATACCGACATTATCATTCCCGCATAGCATCCGTACATAAAGTTGCCTACCCCTGTACAGCTTTCTATTACTGCCGCCAGTACTGCATTATCTTCCCAATATCCGGGAAAAATATAGGTTGAAAGATCAATGCAGTTCGAGATCGTCAGCATATCTGCAAGCGACAGAAGATTTGATGTCGCGGCTCCGAGAGATACCGGAAGCGCTTTCATAAAGATATCCCTGCACATTCCGAAAATCTCGGTGCGTTCGGCTATTACCGTGCCTTTCGGAAGCCTGCCGGCTTTCCCGCGCGAACGGATAAGCATAAACACCGTTCCGCAAAGCTCGCTTATCGTTACTCCGAGTATTGCTGCTGCAGCCGAATAAGGAAGTGCCGCCTGCAATGAGCCGAAAAGCCGCACGCCGTTATAATACACAAAGTACGAAAGTCCTATCCCGAGTGCCGCTTTTACAACAGATTCTATTATCTGCGAAAGTGCAGTCGGCAGCGCGTCCGAAAGACCTTCGTAATATCCGCGGTACACTGCCGTTACCGAGCAGAAGAGAGTTGCCGGTGCTATAATAAGAACTCCCGGGAGACTTTCCGGAGAATTGGCTATAAACATCACAAACGGTATTGCCGCAAGCCAGATAAGGAGTGTTCCGGCAATTCCGAGTACTGCCGCAAGGAGAAGCGAACACCTGCGCATCTGAGCGATCCTTGCGTAATCTTTTGTAGCGGAAAGCTCCGCAACACTTCTTGTAAGTATCGTCGGTATTCCAGCACAGGCAAATGAAAGTACAGGCGTAAAAATGCTGTAAGCGGTTGTAAAGTAGCCCATTCCCTCACCGCCGAGAATGTTCCCGAGCGGTATCTTGAGCACTGCTCCAAGCCCTTTAGATATTATCATCGCCGCAAACATCACCGCGGCATTCCTCATAAACCTGTTCTTATTCTCCATTATTATGACCTCCGGAGCACATAATTGCTTGTCTATATCTCAATATATATGGTTTTGTGCTCAAATATTACACAAAATATACTAAAAGACTTGACATATCATTGTTTTTGAGTTAAAATAAAGTATATTATTATGCCTTATATTATTAAAGTTAAAAGGATAGGAGATAAAAATGGCTGAACAGAAAAGATTATTGCTAATATATCCGGATTTTCTGGAAGAGGATAAATACAGCAAAAACAAGCTCGGCAACTACAGCGAAGGTCTTGCTTCAATATCAGCAGTCGTAAAAGGCGGCGGTCACGATGTAAAGCTGTACCACGAGCTTTATATGCCCGAAAAGCAGGAGTTTCTTGATAAAGTCAAGAGCTTCGACCCTGACCTCATAGGCTTTACCGCAAGAACCACCGCAATACCGTTCATTACTGAAATGGCTGGCTGGCTCGACGACAATATGCCCGATATACCCGTTCTGATCGGCGGTTATCACGCTATCCTTGTACCCGATGAGTGCGCAAAGATACGCGGAATTGACATCGTCTGCGAAGGCGAGGGAGAATACCCCATACTCGAACTTATGAACAGCATGCGCGACGGTTAGATACGAACCGACATACTCAGCATGCACTACAATCTTCCCGACGGAACGTATAAGAAAAATCCCGTGCGCCCGCTTATCGAAGATCTCGATGAGCTTCCTTTCCCGGATTTCGATCTGTTCGACTACGAGAACCTTGACCGCTCCAAAAACTTCACCGCGATGGTAATGCTCTCCCGCGGCTGTCTGTTCAGCTGTACCTACTGCGGCAACTCACAGTTCCGCAACATCTACCCGAACAAGAAGAAGTACTGCCGTTTCCGCAGCCCGGAAAAATCTATCGAGCTTCTTGAGCTTCTCATAAAGAAGTATCCTTTCATCAAGTTCATCGAGTTCCGTGACGCTATCTTCAATATGTACAAGGAATGGTTCTATGAATTCATGCCCATGTATATTGAGCGTATCCACCTTCCTTTCAACTGCAACCTCCGTTTTGACGTTCTCGACGAGGATATGGTTCGCATGCTCAAAGAAGGCGGCTGCTACATGATAGATATCGGTCTTGAAAACGGCAACGAGGAGTTCCGCAGAAAGTACCTGCACCGCAACATGAAGAACGATATGCTTATCCAGCAGGCAAAGTGGTTCAGAAAATACAAGATCACTGCGCTTACCTATAATATCGTCGGTCTGCCTTATGAGACTATCGAGCTTTCACTCGAAACAATCAAGCTTAACGCAAAGCTTGATGTGGATAAGGTTATCCCGAATATCTTCTACCCCTACCCCATGACGATACTCGAAAAGACCGCAAAGGACGGCGGATTCATCGATCCCAGCGTTGACCCCAACGACCCTGTACAGCTGAGAATGCCGCAGTACCCGAAATACGATATCCTTTATATCGCGTACAACTTCAACAAGCTTGTCAAGAAATACAAGGCTATATATGCACTGTCACCGGAAGAAGCAGCAAAGAAGGAAGCTGCTCTCGACAAGAAGATAACCTCGAAGCACTACCCGCGTAAGTTCCTTTACAAGACTGCAAAAGCAAAAGAAGACGCATTTATCTGGGCAAAGAAGACTCTGAAGAAAGTATCGCCCAAGCTGTTTATCTTCCTCAAGAACAAGACGATGAAAGAAGTCCGTCAGTAAGACCCGGAGATTTATTTTATGCAGAAAATTACCGTTAAAGCCTCACAAAGCTATGATGTCATTATCGGCAGCGGCGTCCTCGGATCCGCCGCCGGATATATCGGAGATGTCCTCAGAAGCCGCAGGACAGTTATCGTTTCAGATGACAACGTTTTCCCGATATACGGAACAAAACTTAAAGAAACACTTGAAAAGAGCGGCTTCGCTGTATCGGAATTTGTTTTCCCGCACGGCGACCAGAGCAAGTCTCATGAAGTGCTACTCAACCTGTACGGTTTTCTTGCCGCACAGAACATCACCCGCTCCGACAGCATCATCGCACTCGGCGGCGGTGTTACCGGAGATCTTGCGGGATTTGCCGCAGCTTCATATCTGCGCGGTATTGATTATGTGCAGATACCGACTTCCCTGCTGGCGCAGATAGACAGTTCGGTAGGCGGAAAGACCGCTGTAGATATCCCGGCAGGAAAAAACCTTGTGGGAGCATTCAAGCAGCCGAAGCTTGTTCTCGCTGATACAGACACGCTTTCCACACTCCCGGACGTGTTCTTTGACGATGGTATGGGTGAAGCGGTAAAGTACGGTATGATATGGTCAGAAGAACTGTTTGATCTTATCGCTGAAGGCAATATAAAAGATCACCTCGAAGAGATGATCGTAAAATGCGTTGATATCAAAAGAGAAGTCGTTGAGACTGACGAATATGACAAGGGTCTGCGAATGATACTCAATTTCGGTCACACTCTCGGTCACGCAATAGAAAAAACGCAGAATTTCTGCGGGCTTTCCCACGGAAAAGCTGTTGCAGTCGGAATGTATCTGATAACTTCCGCCGCGGAAAAGCACGGCATCATCAAAGACAGCATAAGCGGAAAGCTGAGATCCTGTCTTGAAACAAACAAGCTGCCGTGGTCAGTGGATATTCCCGCCGAAACACTGTTTGAGAACTCTATAAATGACAAGAAGCGCTTCTCCGACGATATAAACGTGATAATCTGCCAGACAATAGGAAAAGCGGATATCGTGAAGCTGCCGATATCCGGATATAAAAAGCTTATAACAGAATAATATGGACATAAAGATTACACCTACATTTCTTCACGGAAAAATAACCGTTCCTCCCTCAAAGAGCATATCACACCGCGCACTTATCTGCGCCGCTCTTGCCGACGGAGAGAGCATACTGCACAATGTTCTCGACTGCGAGGATACGAGAGCTACTGTTGATGCACTCACAGCTCTCGGTGCAGATATCACACAGAACGGCAATGAAATTGCCGTTAAAGGCATTTCATCACCCGCAAAGAAAGCCGATATAAACTGCCGGGAAAGCGGTTCTACACTGCGTTTTATGATACCGGTCGCGGCGGCACTCGGTACCGATACCACATTCGACGGCTCCGCAAATCTTCCGAACCGCCCGATCACACCGTATTTAGAGGAATTCCCGAAACACGGCGTGACGTTCGGAAGTGCTAAAATGCCGTACAGTATCGGAGGCAAGCTTGCAGGCGGTGATTTTTATGTTACCGGGGATATCTCGTCACAGTTCATTACCGGATATATGCTTGCCTTGCCGCTTATCGGCAAGGATTCAACCATAAAACTGACTTCTGAACTCCAGTCAAGACCTTACGCAGAACTTACCGCAGATGTTATGCGTACTTTCGGTGTAAATACGGAGATTACGGAGAACGAATTCCGGATCGCCGCGGACAGCAGATATTCACCCCGTGAGTACACTGTCGAAGCCGATATGTCGCAGGCTGCTTTTTTCCTTGTCGCGAATGCTGTCGGAGGAAATACCGAACCTGTCAATCTGAACTATAACAGCGTACAGGGAGACCGTGCGGTCATTGAGATAACCCGTGACTATGCTGCAAACGGAGGAAAAGCGTTCGACATAAACACTGAGAACATACCAGATCTTGTTCCGATACTCACCGTTCTCGCCTGCTTTGCGGAGGGAACTTCCCATATTACAGGCTGTGCAAGGCTTCGTATAAAGGAATGTGACCGGCTCGCGGCTGTTTCGGACGAGCTGAATAAGCTCGGTGCGAAGATAGAAGCCGGCGAAGATTTCCTGACCATTCACGGCGTAAAGTCTCTTCACGGCGGCGACTGCATCACATACAACGACCACAGGATAGCAATGTCTCTTGCAATAGCATCACAGCGCTGCACAGAACCGCTGATAATACGCGGAGCGGAATGTGTATCAAAATCCTATCCCGGTTTCTTCAAAGATTTTACTGCTCTCGGAGGTAAGTACGATGTCATCTGAACTTCATTTCGGCAATCTTTCTGTATCGATATTCGGAGAATCCCACGGCGGCGGTATCGGTGCAGTCATTGACGGACTTCCGGCAGGCATAGAGCTTGATACGGATAAGATACTCCGGTTTATGGCAAGGCGTGCTCCCAAGAAAGACGGAATGAGCACAAACAGAACCGAAAAGGATATGCCGGAAATACTTTCCGGATTCTTTAACGGCAAGACTACCGGCACTCCTCTGACCGCGGTTATCCGCAATACCGACACACGATCCCAGGATTACGGAAATATCGTGTATGCCGCCCGTCCCGGTCACGCCGATTACACCGGTTATATGCGCTATAACGGCTGCAACGATCCGAGAGGCGGCGGTCATTTCTCCGGACGGCTCACAGCACCGCTGGTATTTGCAGGCGCTGTATGCGGACAGATACTCGAAAAGCGTGGGATCAACTCCTGCGCTCACATTCTCGCAATAGACGGCATTTACGATGAGAGCTTCGATACACTCGATATCTCCGAAGATACCATGGAGAGCATAAAGTGCCGCTCTATGCCGCTTATAGACGAAAGCAAGGCTGACGAGATGAAGGAAAGGGTGCGTGAAGCGGCGGCAGATCTCGATTCCGTAGGCGGGATAGTTGAGTGCGCCGTTACAGGTCTTCCCGCAGGAGTAGGCTCTCCGATGTTCGACGGGCTTGAGAACCGCATATCACAGGCGGTATTCGGTATTCCTGCCGTTAAGGCGATAGCATTCGGAAAAGGCTTCGGATTTGCGGAAATGCGCGGTTCGGAAGCAAATGACCCGATGTATATGAGCGGCGGAACAGTAAAAACATCCTCGAACAACAACGGCGGCATCTACGGCGGTATTTCAAGCGGAATGCCGGTCATTTTCACAGTTGCATTGAAGCCTACGCCCTCGATCGCAAAGCCGCAGAAAACTGTTGATTTCATCAGCGGACAGGACGCGGAGATCATCATCAAGGGCAGACACGATGCCTGCATCGTTCCCCGTGCCGTTCCGGCGGTTGAAGCAGCGGCAAATATAGCGATACTCTCATACCTTATTTGAACGAAAAGGTGAATTTACTTGGAAAAAGATACAAACGAAAGGATAGACGCCTGCGTCTATTTCTGTTTCATTCTCGACAGCTTCGGTGAACTTTCCGAAAGCGTTATCGGAGAGATCATTCTTTCCGCTGCGCAGTCCGACTATTTCGAGGTAATGGGCAATGTAGGATTTATGCTCGAAAAAAAGCTTATCGAAGAAAAGAAAGACCCGAAAACCGGCGAGACGATATATACCCTTCTCGAAGAAGGCAGGCGCCTTGCAAACGACCTCGGTTCACATATCTCCCCGTTTCTGAAAGAAGAAACACTGCAAACGGGAAAAGAACTGCTCAAGCGCAATAAACGCGAACGCTCGATACGCTGTGATATCAGCAGCGATCCGAACAAGAACAGATATGATCTGAATATTCGCTTTCTCAACGAGATGAACGGCGATACCATACTTGAAATGAAAATGTACGCTCCGACAAGGAAAAAAGCCGAGGAAATGCGCGACCGTTTCCTGTCGAAGCCGTCATTTATAATAACGCGCATAATGAATATGTTCTTAAAAGACGATTTCTTTATGTTCGACAGATTACCGGAGGATAATATATGAAAAACATAAAAACAAAACTTTTGGCGGGCATTCTCGCAGTTTCCGCTGCTGTAACATTGGTTTCCGGCTGCAATTCCGGCAACGGTTCCGATACTCAGTCACAGCCGGAACAGACCGAATCCGCAGATAGCGGAAATAACGGAAACGTGGAAAATACACAGTCTTCCGGCGATCAGACAACAAGTGCCGCTCCCCTCTCAAATCCCGTCGCTATGACAGCAGACGGTGATGTTGATATGACAGTCGCGCTCGCTTACGAGACCGACTTCGATGCACTCATAAAACAGCTTGACGAAAAGACTGTGGCAGCGGATCACCCGGTATCGGAGAATACCAATCCCAAAACACTTGCCCTCTATCAGTGGCTCCAGAGCATCTATGGCAAGCAGGTCATCGCTGCACAGCAGCTCGGAAATACCTACGACAAGGACAGCCTCGCGTATTACTATTATACCGACGATCTGCCGGCTATGAAAGGCTTCGATTTCATATTCAAAACCACTCCCGGCGGTGATACCGAGGACTGGACGCAGATGGCGATCGACTGGCATACAAAGTCCGGCGGACTTGTAACATTCTGCTGGCACTGGAATGTTCCGATAGATGTTGACGAGCCGGACGGAGGTCACGCGTTCTACTCCGAACAGATAAAGAATTTCAGCCTTGCGAATGCAGTAACTCCCGGTACAAAGGAATACGAGATCGCAGTGCATGATATAGACCTTATCGCGTATGAACTGCAGAAGCTTGAAGCTGCAGGAGTTCCGGTACTCTGGAGACCGCTCCATGAAGCAAGCGGAAAATGGTTCTGGTGGGGAATGGCGGATAAGGAGACTGTTGAAAACGAGTATTATCAGAAGCTCTGGTATATGATCTACGACAGGCTTGAAAACTACCACAAGCTCACTAACCTTATCTGGATATGGAACGGACAGAACAAGCGCATGACCGTCCACAAGAACACATACGATATCGCCGGTATCGACGTTTACCCCAACAGCGAAGATCATTCCGTTCTTGAAACAAGCTACAATAACCTCGAAAAGATAACCGACGAGGGTAAAATGCTCACGCTCTCGGAATGCGGATATATCCCCGATCCCGACGAACTTGCTGCAAATATGAGCACAGTAAAGTGGCTCTACTATATGCCGTGGAACAGCCTCGGCGACGGCGGATTCATCTATAAAGGAAGCACCGTTCTCGGGATCCCCACAATAAACGAGGAGAAGATGTCGCTTGACTTCTTCAAAAAGGCTATGGCTTCCGATACGATCATCACATGGAACAAACTTCCGCAGTTTGAGGGAACACAGCACGAACTGCCCGAACGAATACAAATGTCGGCTTACGATATACAGCTTCAGAAAGAAAAAGATGCTGCAGGAGAATGAAAATGGGAATTGAACTTAAATGCGGAAATGCTTCCGCGATGATACTTGAAAAGGGCGCGGAACTCCGCTCGCTCAACCTATCCGGAAAGGAAATAATGTGGCGGGCTGACCCGGCTTTCTGGGGTAAATCCTCTCCCCTGCTGTTTCCTATGATCGGCAATCTGCGTAACGGGAAAACAATGATCGCCGGAAAGGAATACTCAATAACCAAACACGGATTTGCAAGAGACAATGTATTTGATGCAAAGAAGTCCGGTGAAAATACAGCCGAATTCACGTTTGCTTCAACACCGGAAACAAAGGCATCGTTCCCTTTCGATTTCAGACTTTCACTTAAATACACGCTTACCGAGAACCGGCTCGAAATACTTTATATGGCGGAGAATACAGGCAATACATCAATGTGCTACTGTATCGGCGCTCACCCGGCTTTTGCCTGCCCTAATGAGGAGGGCGCTGAATTCTCAGACTACAAGCTTGTTTTTGAGAAAAAAGAGACTGTAAAAAGCCCGGTAATGAACCTTGTGACCCGCATGTGGGGCGATAATGACAGGATAGCGCGTCTTGATGACAGCAACGAATTCCGGCTTGAATACAGCCTTTTCGATAATGACTGCGTTTATTTCGATACGATAAAATCGAAGTCGGTATCTCTTGTCTCGTGCAGGAGCGGTCACGGCGTTAAGGTTAGCTGGGAAGGTTTTGAGACCCTCGGAGTATGGACTCCGGATCACAAGAACGCGCCGTTCATCTGCATTGAACCATGGTGCGGCTGCGACGACTATGATACCGACAACGGAGTTTTCGGAGACAAGCGCGGTATTCAGTGTGCAGCCCCCGGTGAGAGTAAAGAATACAAACTTATCATCGAAGAAGTATAAAAAGGATCCGCAGGCAAAAAGCTTGCGGATCTTTTGTTTATTACAGGAATTTCCTTAACCCGTCGGCGTACTTTTCTTCATCGCTCAGAAGATTTTCAGCAAGCCTTATCGTATCCGGCGACGCATTGCTGCTTCGGTTCACCGATCGTGCGATATTGACTATACCCATATTCGTGCCGTCATACATAAGCTCTGCGATATGTCCCTTGCTCTTGTCTGTGGCTGTCTTCATCATTATACCGACATGCGCCATAGCAAGCTGCATAGGCGGTACAGGCTGGGCTTTCATACCGGAAGCTGCAAGGCGTTTGCGGGCTGTGGAGCAGATATCTGCATAATGCTTTGTCTGCCGTCTGAGATATTCGTTAAGCTCTTCATTCGGACATTCGCCTATGACCTGTCTGGTGCTGTCATACGCCATTCGGCTGTTCTTGGAGATAGTGTTGAGTATATCCTCATCGTTCTAATTAAGCAAAGCTTTTTCCTCCGTTGAGAAAGTCTATACTTCAATATATGCCATATCCGTCCGATTATACATCAGACGGTTCAATCCGAAACATCAACATCCGGTGCGATCTGTATCGTGTAATCCGGATAAGCCTGCTTCATTTCGCCGTAAAGCGTTTTCAGACCCTCTTTCGGATCAATGTCAAAGCTCATCACAACATCAAAGCGCATATCTTTCGCTTCCGTATCAATATAAAACCCGTGCATCTGCAGTGCGAAACTGTGCGCCATTACTTTTTCGGTGACATCATTCTGAATTTTAGCTGCTTCCGAATCACCGGTATTGTAGGAATAGAGTCCTACGCCTACAAGAATAACGCCTGTTTCCCTGTAAACCTTGGCTTCGAGCTTTCTCGTCAGCTTGTCAACTTCCTTGACGCTCATATTATCCGGAAGTTCAAGATGTACCGACGCATAGTCCTTATCGGGACCGTAGTTATAAAGTATAAGATCGTATGCACCGCGGACGGCAGGTTCTTCGCAGAGAAGTTCCTTTATTCGTGTCGTTACTTCCTTGTCTGCACGCTTGCCAAGTATCTCGTTGAGCGTTTCAAGCATCATTTCAATGCCGGATTTGATGATAAATCCGGAGATGATAACGCCTACATAAGCTTCAAGTGACAGACCGCTCAGCATAAAGATCACAGCACAGACGAGTACGGAAGAAGAAAGGATTGCATCGGAAAGCGCGTCCGAACCGGAAGCTATAAGAGAACCGGAATTCACCTTTTTTCCCTGTGCCTTGACGTATGTGCCGAGAAGTATCTTGACTACAACGGCTACTGCGATTATCACAAGCGAAACGACGCTGTAATCCGGAAGTTCCGACTCGATTATCTTCTTTATGGATTCCACAGCAGAAGTGATACCGGCGTAAAGAACGATACCCGAAACTATCATCGCGCTGAGGTATTCTATCCTGCCGTAGCCGAGGGGGTGTTTCTTATCGGGAAGCTTTCCCGCAAGTTTCGTGCCTACTATCGTGATGATCGACGAGAGCGCATCGGACAGGTTGTTGACCGCGTCAAGCGTTACCGCTATAGAGTTCGAGATAAGCCCGACACCCGCCTTGAATCCGGCAAGCATCACATTTGTGAGTATGCCGATGATGCTCGTTCGGATAATGACTTTGTCGCGGCTTACTTCCGCTTTTTCGTTACTGCTCATTTATAAATGCTCCTTTTCAAGAAGAATGACTGCTTCAACGTGTATCGTTCCGGGGAAAAGATCTACTCCGCGTACATTAACGGCTTTATATCCTTTCCCGGACAGATATGCACAGTCTCGTGCTGCTGTTGCGGGATTGCAGGATATCATAACTATGCGCTCCGGCGAGAATGCGGTTATATTGTCAAGTGTCTGCGTATCACAGCCTTTCCGCGCCGGATCAACGGTAACGATATCTGCGGTTATGCCATTTTCGCGTAACAGCGAAGTTACTTTTCCTGCGTCCCCGCAGTAGAATTCCGCATTACCGCAGCCGTTCCTTTCTGCATTCCTGCGGGCATTTTCAACTGCATCGGGTATTATTTCGGCTCCGATAAGCTTTTCTGCTCTGTCCGAGATCGTGATCCCCACGGTGCCTATCCCGCAGTAAAGGTCTATAAGCGTTTTTCCCTCCGGTTCGGCAAGCTTCGCCGCCTCGGAATAAAGCCGTTCAGCCATAGGCGTGTTCACCTGATAGAAAGAACGCGGAGAGATCACAAATGTCTTCTCCAGCATCGTGTCCTCGATATCTGTATCACCGCAGAGAAGTATATCAGTATCTCCGAAAATAACGTTTGTAACATCTTTGTTGATGTTTGCAGAAACGCCTTTAACAGCGGGAAACTCCTGCATTACCGCACCGGCAAGCTTTTTAAGCTCCGGCACATTCCTTCGTACAACAAGCACAACGCATATCTCACCGGAATAGTGACCCTTGCGTATGCAGATATGACGAAGGACACCGTTGTGCTGTTCCTCATTGTACGCAGATATCTTCAGTTCCGATGCCCGTTCAAGCACAAACCGTCTTATATCACCGAACACCTCCGGTTCAAGCATACACTTTTCACACGGCACTATCCTGTGGGAACGCGCAGCATAAAACCCGCTTACGGTATTACCGTCCCTGTCCTTGCCGACGGGATACTGCGCCTTATTGCGGTAACCGCAGCGGGAACTGCCCGGTATTATCGGCAGAAACTCCGGTTCTATCCCGCCTATGCGGGTAAACGCGGACTTTATGATATCCTCTTTGGCACGAAGCTCCGCCTCATAGGAAATATGCCTGAATGCACAGCCGCCGCATTTCCCGAACACTTTGCAGTCCGGTGAAATGCGGTCGGGAGACGGTGTTATTATCTTTTCTGTCCTGCCGTAACAGTAGCTTTTACCGGCTTTTACGATGCGAACATCGAGCAGGTCTCCGACAGCGGTGAACGGAACAAAAACCACCATTCCGTCATATCTTCCAACGCCGGAGCCTTCACCGGTAATGCTTTCTATTTCAAGTCTTACTATATCGTTTTTAAGCATTGTTTTCGAGAGCCTTGCTCTTGAGGTAAGCGTTTATGAATCCGTCGATATCGCCGTCCATGACAGCCTGGATATTACCCATTTCAAAGCCTGTTCTATGGTATTTCGCAAGAGTGTAGGGCATGAATACATAGGAGCGTATCTGCGCACCCCATGCTATCTGGAGCTGTTCGCCCTTGATATCGGAGATCTTTTCGAGATGCTCTCTCTCCTTGATCTCAACGAGCTTCGAGATAAGCATTCTCATTGCGTACTCACGATTCTGCACCTGTGAACGCTGGGTCTGGCAGGCGCATACTATACCCGTGGGCTTGTGTATAAGACGTACAGCCGAGCTTGTCTTGTTTACCTTCTGACCGCCGGCACCGCTGGAACGGTAAACTTCCATTTCGATATCCTCCGGACGGATATCAACAGAGGTATCTTCGTCGATCTCCGGCATTACTTCAAGGCTCGCAAAGCTTGTATGACGTCTTCCGGACGCATCGAACGGAGATACGCGCACAAGTCTGTGAACGCCGTTCTCGGATTTTAAGAATCCGTATGCGTTGAGGCCTTCGATCAGTATAGACGCGCTCTTTATTCCGGCTTCTTCGCCTTCAAGGTAATCGAGAAGAGATACCTTGAAATTGTGGCGCTCCGCCCAGCGGTTATACATTCTGTAAAGCATCTCTACCCAGTCCTGCGCTTCCGTTCCGCCTGCACCCGCGTGGAATGTAAGGATCGCGTTCTTGGAATCGAACTCGCCGGAAAGCAGGGTCACAAGCTTCTGCTCTTCGAGCATCTGCTTTGTCTTGTCCGCAAGTTCCTTTACTTCCGGAAGCATGGACTCGTCTTCTTCCTCATTGGCAAGTTCCGCCATTGTGATCACATCGTCAAAGTTCTCGGCGAGCTTGTCGTACTGAGCAAGCTTGCCTTTAAGCGCACCGAGCTTCTGGGATATCTTCTGCGAATTCTCGCTGTCATTCCAGAAATCGGGCTGAGCGGTCTGCTCTTCGAGATCGGCTATTTCTTTTTTAACGCCGTCGTAGTTGATCGCGGCTTTAAGATCGGTAAGCTGGGGCTTCATTCCCTCAAATTCAAGTATAAGCTCTTCGTACTGAAGCATATTATCGTCTCCTTGTGGTTTTGTTGAACATTCCATAATATTATACTACATTTTGAGCTGTTTGTAAATAGTTTGAAATGTGATTTTATTAAAAAAGAAGTATGTTTTTTATGTAAAATTTGTAAAATCGTATTGATTTAGAAACAGAAATGATGTATAATAAAGTATATTATACAGGAAAGGAAGTGCGCACATTGCTTGAAAAAATCATCAATATGGTATGCAGCGACGAAGGCAACGCCGTTCGATACCGTATTATCTACGCTTTCTGCTTCTTGATCCACTTATTCTACGCATTCCTGTTCTGGGGTGCAGGTATTGTTGAGCTGTTTTATTTCAACCTCGCAAGTACGGCTATGTACCTGCTCGGCATTATCCTTGTCCGCAACAACCGCTTTACTCTCCTCTGGATCATTCTCATCTATGCCGAGATCATATCTCACGGCTTTATGTGCAGTATGTATATCGGATATGAGAGCCAGATGTCGCTCTTCTCCTTTGCCGTGATCCCCGTAGCGTATTTTATCACCTATATCGACCCTTGCATAAGAAAGCCTCTTATCATATCTTCCGGACTCGCTTTCGTCAACATTATCCTGCTTATAGGCTCAAGCGACTTAAGCCGCGGAAGAGATCCAATATACAATAATCTCGAACACGACTTCATAACCCATATCTCCCGTCTTAACATTATTTTCGCTGTAATAATCCTTATCTCCTTCTCGATAATGTTCATAGGAAAGATAAATTATGATCTCAACAAGCTGAAAAGACAGAATGAAAAGCTTGACCGGCTCGCTTATTACGATCAGCTCACCGGACTTCGCAACCGCAACCATATCCGCGATGTTTTCAGAGAATACATAAACAGCACAGACCCTTACTGCGTTATACTCGGCGATATCGACGACTTCAAGCATGTGAACGACACGTACGGACACAGCGCAGGCGATGAAGTGCTTAAGACCGTATCCTCGATAATACAGAACGATGTTGGAACTTCCGGCGTAGTCTGCCGCTGGGGCGGAGAAGAGATACTTATCCTCGTAAAAGGTACGACTGACAAGTGCATAGCGCTCAATGAGAAGATACTCAAAGAGATTAGAAACACGATCGTCGAAAGCGGTGATTTCAGGATCAGAGTTACTATGACATTCGGTCTCTGCGATTACGGCGACGCTATGAATATAGAAAAGCTGATCTCGCTTGCTGACAAGCGGCTTTACATCGGAAAGAAAAACGGAAAGAATCAGGTGGTGACTGCAAGCTGACCGACAAGCGGTAAGCACAATCGGTATGGACCACAGTATAACAGTAAAAAAGAGGATCATCACCGCGCTGACGGCATTATTGCTCGCAGGTATAGTGATCTGGCTTCGCTCCGGGCTTTTCGGAGCGGAAAATATCGCAAATATCGAAATCTACGGTATAAATTACTCCACAAGTGACTTTTTTGTTATAATAGCTGCGGGATTATGCGGTTATCAGTACGGCATAGTCGTATTTCTTGCTGCACTCGCCGCACAGGCTGTACAGAACGGGGGCGTGATAGACGGGCTCTTCGCGCTTCTGCTGTATTTTATTATTGCCGTTATTTCGGGATATTTCGCCGAAAAACGCTGGTATAAAAGCATTCCCAAAACCATTCTCGCCGCTGTGGATTTTATTATCGTACTCGGCGGGTCATGGTTCATAATCTTTATAGAGCTGTACGGGGCGGATAATGTTTACAGCGGTATGACGCTGGGTCAGCTGTGCCTCGGAGCTGTTCCGGAAGTTCTGCTTGCAGTAGGATCTCTGTTCGCGTTCTATAATTTAGCTCCTGACAAAATAAAGAAATACATAGGTCTCGGCTATATATACACCAGCGATTACGAAAAGTCCGACGAATACCTCCGGAGCAGCCATTCCGTGCTTAAACGCCAGGTCACGGTAATGACCATGTCGGAAGCGATTATTCTCAGCCTTTTCGCGGTAGTATTTTCCAATGCACAGCTTGACCGTCTTGTTCACGATCAGCGCAGCAGAGTATATGAACAGCGCACTATAACCCTGTCGGACCAGCAGATAAACGATATATCCGTCGATATCGGAACAAATCCGGGTCAGGACGGCACATCAGCCGAAACTCTGCCGGATTTTGAACTTTCCGATGAGCAGATGAGCACTCTATCCGAAGGGTTTATGTTCCATTCCCGCGACTTCATCATAATGGATATCCAGCTCGGTCTTATCGTGATAAGCGTTGCGCTTCCCCTCGGTATGTTCTTCAACGGTATGATCGTGCGGAGAGTGGTAATGCCGATAAAGAACCTGTCGAGCCTTATGAACGACTACTTTTCCGAGGACGAGAACAAGCGCAGCGCTATGATCGAGAAACTGCGCTCAATGAAGGTCTCCGGCAAGAATAACGAGATCGCACAGCTCAACAGCGCGATGCAGCGTATGATCGACGATATGACGAACTATATCGACACGGTGAAGCACGAGAAAGAGCTTGAATCCGAGCTTCATATCGCACAGGCAAGAAATGAGGCAAAATCCCAGTTCCTGTCAAATATGTCCCACGAGATAAGAACTCCTATAAACGCGATACTCGGAATGAACGAGATGATACTGCGCGAAAGTTCTGAAAGCTCAACTCTCGAATACGCGGAGAATATCAGAAATGCGGGAAATACGCTTCTCGGTCTCGTTAACGATATCCTCGACTTCTCAAAGATAGAAGCGGGAAAGATGAACATTATACCTGTGGATTACGATCTCGCTTCCCTGCTCAACGATCTTGTCACTATGATACAGACCCGTGCGGAAGCCAAAGGTCTTGAACTCGCAGTAAAGGTTGACAGCAGCATACCCGATCACCTGCACGGAGATGAGATCCGTATAAAGCAGGCTGTCACCAATATACTCACCAATGCCGTAAAGTACACCGAACACGGCACTGTTACGATCTCGGTGACTTACGAGAAATATGGACCGGAAAACGGCGAAGATCAGATCGGGCTTCGGTTCTCCGTTGCCGATACCGGCATCGGCATAAAGCAGGAAGATATCAGGAAGCTGTTCTCCGCTTTCGAGCGTATCGAGGAAGAACGCAACCGGACTATCGAAGGCACCGGACTTGGTATGAACATTACTCAGAGACTGCTTACGATGATGGGAAGCCGGCTTGAAGTCGAGAGCGAATACGGCAAGGGCTCGGTATTCTCCTTCACGGTAAAGCAAAAGGTGGTATCTCCCGAACCTATCGGTAATTACGAGGAAACCTACCGGAACACCATTGCCGGAAGAAAGCACTATAAGGAGAAATTCACCGCTCCCGATGCGAATATCCTTGTTACTGATGACACGCGAATGAATCTCACAGTCTTTGTGAGCCTGCTCAAAAAGACGATGATTCACATTGATACAGCGGAAAGCGGCGACGAGTGCATTGCTCTTGCCGCAAAGAAAAAGTACGATGTGATATTCCTTGACCACAGAATGCCGGAAAAGGACGGAATAGAGACATTACAGGAGCTTCTTGCCGCAAAGGACAGCCCGAACAGCGGTACACCTGTCATCTGCCTTACCGCAAATGCCGTTTCCGGAGCAAAGGAAATGTATCTTTCCGCAG
>JAFVBZ010000238.1 GCA_017479645.1 Ruminiclostridium sp.
GCATAGTAACCGTTTTTATCGTGAACAATAGGCGAACGGTAAAGCTCGAACTGTTCTAGATCGTAGGTCTGGTAATCGTTCAGCTTGTACGGCTTCTGTCCATCCATGATGTATGCAGCATCGTCATCGGTGTGCTCGACCGCAGCTTCAAATTTCCTGCCGCCCACCTCACAGCTTGCATATATTTTATCCTCTGCTTCTTCGGCATGGAAAGAATATATTATCAGCGTATTGCTATCAGAACGGCTTGCAGACGAGCGCGACAGCTTTTTATCCTGCGTTCTTTCGGGATCAAGGTACTCGCCCCTTTCAATAAGGGACGCGGTAAGCGACTGCACCAAGTCCCAGCTAAGACCGGATTCCTTTGTACGGGAAAGGTAGCTTCCCTCCCATACGTTCAGACCGTTATCGAATGTCTTGTAGCCGACACGGGCGCTGCCTATGTCAAGCTCGCTGTAATCGGAATTTATCGCTGTTTTCATAAACTCTGCGCGCTTGTCGGGTTCGGGATTTTCTGCAAAGAAAGCCGCGATCTCGTCTTTCTTGACCTTGAAAAACCTGTCGTTCTTTATGATAGCGTTGATAAGGAACTCATCAGTCATAGGCGGCAGCAGTCCGGTATCAATATAGCTGTTATTGATTATTACGGGCTCGGACTCCGTAGGTTCTTCCTCGTCCGTGTATTCAAATTCCGGTGTTTCGGCTTCTTCCAGTGGAATATCCATAGTTTCCGGCTGTTCATCGGGAACTGTCTCCGGTTCCTTTTCAGTCTTTTCAACCGGCACAGTCTGCTGCTCCTGCTGTTGTAACCGCTTCTCGTTGCGTATAGCGGCTTCCATAATATCACGAATTTCCTGCTGCTGTATCACGGAATAACGGTCAGCAATAAAGCGGTTGAAAAACTCAATGGGAGTAATACTCATACCCTCCGAGTCACCGAACGCCCAGCCCGCGATCTCGTAATTATCGAGACTGCGGTTAAAATCTGCGTCCAGTCTCATCTTTTTCAGAATATCGGGAGTTACATTCTTAACTGAAATACGACTTCCTGCATCACCTGATGTTCTACTGTCAGCAGGCGCATCTTTTCCCACTCCCGAATTTCCTGAAAAGTCATCGGACGGGGATTTTCCGCTCTGTACAGACGGTCGAGCTGCTGAAACCGTGTCTCCGCTTCTTCGTCTATCTGTCGCGGGATCAGCTGCCATTTGCCCTCCATTATGTATATCTGTACTTCCTGCGGATACTCCAGCCTTATCCACTCCTGCCACATTCTGCCCCACCGACCTATCGGTCTTTTCAGCAGCGCCGCGATCTGCGGACTGCGTGTGTACTCCGTTTCTGACAGGATCTGACCTGTCGGGTTCATTTTCTCGCTCATAAGTCTGTTCCCTCTTTCTTTTCTGAATTTGTACGATCTCATGCTCTATTTCAAGCAATGCGTCCTTTGCCGAGCGCTGAACTATATCGCAAAAACGGATAAGGTCACGGGTATCCTTGAACATATCCGCAGCGACAAGATTTATCCCGCCCGACAGCTTCATACCGCCCTCGATCTCGCAGCGGTTGGAGACCACAAAGCGCACCGCTGAAACAAGCGACTTCTGATACTCCGCGACCTGCTCCTGTGACAGCTTCATTTGTCCGGTCGCATACTCAACATCGTTAAGCCTGCCCTTGATACTGTCAATGGATATGGTCGCAATGGTCTCCTGAATGTTTTTACAGTCCTTCCCGTACTTGTCGTTTATGACTTCGGTAATATCCCCGGCAATGTCCTCGGTTATCTTCCATAGGTCGGGTATCTTCTTACCGTTCGTCTGCGTAATATCGAACAAGTGCCTTGCGGACGTACCCTCGCCAAACACGGAAACGCTGTGTTCGCCCCTGTTCACGACTCTTCCGAGCCTGTTCCATGTTTCGAGCGTTGCGACCTTTGTGGCATTCGGATTCTGATAATATATCAGAGCCGCGTCCGAAAACGACTGCTTGTACATTCCCGCCGAGAACCGCAGGAACTGCGCGAGCTCCTGCTTGTTCTTCATCAGACGGTTTGTTATTTCCGTCCAGTTGTAAAGGACGGTATTGTATCTGCTCAATTTCCTACCCCCATTGCATATATTTATCTGAAAACGTATTGACTTTTACTTAAAATTATGCTACAATTATTACAACAAATATTGCAGCAAAGGAGCTGATCTTATGCCGAATATCCGTCCTGTTTCCGACCTCCGGAACTATAACGATGTACTCAGCGAGATAACTGTTGATTCTCCCGTTTTTCTCACCAAAAACGGCAAGGGTCTCTATGCTATCGTAGATATGAAAGAATACGACAGACAGCGCGCTACCCTCAAACTGCTTTCCGAGCTTGCAAAAGGCGAGCAGTCAGTCAAAGAGAGAGGTTGGCTTACCCAGGAAGATGTTGAACGGGAGTTGGGTCTGAAATGAAATTACGAGTAACTCCGGCGGCGCTTGATGATTTAATAGAAATAAAGCAGTATATTACTGAAACTCTTTTTAATCCCGGCGCTGCCGAATCAACTGTTCAAAGGATAATTGACGATTATCTTCGCCTTCAGGATACTCCATACATCGGAACAAATCTGAGTTCAAAACTGAACGTTGAAACATCCTTTCGCTTTCTTGTAAGCGGTAATTATCTCATTTTCTACGATATAAACGATAATTCCGTTGAAATTCACCGTATTCTTTACGGGAAAAGTGATTATGCGCAAGTTCTTTTTAACAAAAGATTCTATGAAATTTATGGTTTTTCCGATGGTTCCTCTGATTGAAAATATGACTAAAGAAGATAAATTACAATTGCTTGCCCTCGATGATGCAGCCGAAGAAGCAGGCGGTTACGTTGACCACACAAGCCGTGCTCGTATAGGCAGCGTTCACTATGATTACCGTGCTATCATGCATTATTGCAGAGAGAATGGTATTCAGCCCATTGATGACGATATGCGAAATGCAGCAGTTCGTCATTGCTTGACATTAGGGATACGCCCATTTAAGGCGTATCCTTTTTTCCTTTCCTGTCTCCGATGAACTCCTCCAGTTTCAGATTTACATATCCGTCCTTTTCTTCGAGCGAGAACACCGCGCTGTACTTGTTTCCCTTTGAGAAAATGCAATTATTGAACGTCGCTCTGCCGTTCACAAGCAGCTCCGTGAGCTCTCTGGCGGTAAAAGCACGACCTATGCGCTTATCGTTCTTGAAAAGGAAGAAACCGCATTTATCGCGTCCGGCGCTGCAATAATAAGTTTTTGCGCTCTCATATATCGGAGTACCGCAGCGCGGACATTTGCCCAGCTCATGCTTGCGTGTTACCGGGACACGTTCTTTGACCGCTTTCTCGCAGTCTATGGTATTGCGGATTATCTCTACGATCTCGTCAAGCAGTACATTCGATTTTACCTTGCCTTTCTCAATGTCACCCAGCATCAGTTCCCAATGTGCCGTAAGGTCGGGGGATTTGACCGCTTCGGGAAGTGATCCGACAAACTCCCTGCCGTAATCGGTGGAAATAAGCAGCTTCTTTTCCCTGCGAACATATCCCGCCGCGATCAGTTCTTCGATAATTGCAGCTCTTGTCGCCGGTGTTCCGAGCCCACGTTCCTTGACATACCCTTTCAGAACCTTATCCTCAATAAGCCTGTCAATATTCTCCATTACCCACAACAGCATACCTTCTGTGAAGTGCTTCGGCGGCGTAGTTTCTCCCTCAACGATAGATATGTTTTCGGCAGTAAAGCGGCAGCTTACGGCATACTTCGGAACACTCTCCGATTCCTCAGCGCCACCCTTATTCACATATCTGCGCCAGCCGAGAACCGTAGGCGTTTTCTGTAACAGCTTGAATACCTCGCCGTTTACGGTAAACTCATATCTCGTTTCGTCATACTCATACGGTTTATCCAGTGCACACAGAAACCTGTTTATCACAAGCTCTATTATGCGTTTTTCATTTTCCGACAGCTCCGTGTCATGCAGCCTACCGATAAGGTTTGTCGGAATAAGCGCATGATGATCGGATATTTTGCTGTTGTCTATGATGCGCTTGTCGATGTTAAGCCCCTGCTCCTGCAAAAGCTGTATGCGATCCGCGTCATAATCGGAAAGGCACTTGACGATGCTCTCCACCAGCGGTATCATATCATCAGACAGATAGCTGCTGTCCGTGCGCGGATATGTAAGCAGCTTCTTTTCATAGAGCGACTGTGCGGCTTTCAGAGTATCCGCCGCCGTGATACCGTAGATGTCATTTGCTTCACGCTGTAAAGATGTAAGGTTGTGTAAAAGTGGTCTGTTCTCGGTCTTGTGATCTATCTTGACCGAGGTTACGACCGCCGTGCCTCCCATGCACTTGTTGACAACAGCCTGCGCCGCACCTTTGGTATCAAAGGTCTTTTCGTACTCCGCACCATTCTCAAGTAAGACGCGATAAATGGGCTTTTTCGTGAAGTTCTCTATTTCTTCATCGCGGCTTGCGATAATATTCAGCACCGGTGTCTTGACCCTGCCGACCTTGTGGGTATCGTTATTCACGATACTATAAAGCCTTGACAGCGACATTCCGAGGATCCAGTCCGCTTTTGCACGAGTATATCCGGCTTCATAGAGCGCCGCCTTATCCTCGCCTTTAAGCAGGTGCTTCATTCCCTGCTTTATGCTCTCATCCGTAAGAGAGCTTATCCACAGCCTTTTCACCGGCTTTTTGCAGCCGAAATAATTGTATATATACCTGAAAATGCACTCGCCCTCGCGACCGGCATCACAGGCGTTTATTATCTCCGTTACATCATCACGGTCAAACAGCTCCTTCAGCATTTTGAGCTGTCCGCCGTACCCCTTTATCGGTATCATTCTGAACTTATCGGGGATAAGCGGGAGCGTTTCAAGCTCCCACTTCTCCCAGCCGTAATCCTCCGGCATACCTATCCCGATCAGATGACCCAGCGCGTTTGCGACTATGTAGCCGTTACCCTCGCGGTAAAATGTATTTCCGTACTCAACGGCATTGACAGCATCCACGCAGTAAGCCAGAGAAGTGCTTACCGAAGGCTTTTCTGCTATTATCAGCACACTCATTGCTATCCCTCCTCACACAAGGTTCATGCAGGTCTGCATAGCAACACTTACTATGAAACCGTAAAGACTGAAATCCTCAAATTCCTCGGTCTCAACTCTGTAATATGTTGTCATACCGTCCGTACTCTCCGTGCTTACCACATACAGCAGCATTATCTTATCATCGGTGCAGTCGTACACGACCTGATAGCCCTTTGATACCGTTACCTCACCGCCAACGGAACCGCTGAGCGGCTCTTCGAGAAATGTTCCGAGAATAACGCCGTCCTCGCTTACAAGCGAAGCATCGAACGCTTCATCGTTCCAGAACTCCGTCTCGTCCTTACCGTCGAGCTCAATAGCATAGCTGCTGATCTCGTGTGTGATAAGACTTACCTTTCTTGTGTAATCAGCCGCCGCAAATGCTGATTCAAGCAGTTTGCGGACTTCTCTTTCCGTCGCAACATACCCTGTCTGATACTGGCAGAAATCAACCAGCGCTTCCTGTATCTTCTTTATGCTTACTATTCCCATGTTCTTTTTCCTCCGTATTTTCATTGTTTTCTGTACTTGTTGTATCTCCCGAAACCGCAGTATCAGCGGATTTGTCTGTGTCTGATACCTCTGCCGCGTCTGCGGTATCTTCCTTCTTCGGCTTACGCTTGAAGCCGTCGAGCTCGCCCTTTTTTATAGCTTCGAGAAGCGCTTCAACATCAATGTCCTGCTCCTTTACAGCACCGTTAAGGCGCGTACCCTGATTCTGATCCATGAGCTTCTCTATCCTGCGTTTTTTACGCTCATAGCAAAGC
>JAFVBZ010000239.1 GCA_017479645.1 Ruminiclostridium sp.
CAGGGTTCAACGACTATCTCACAAAGCCTATCGATCCCGAAAAGCTTGAATCCGCGCTTATAAAATACCTGCCCGCCGAAAAGGTCATCAAGGCTATGCAGATTGACGAAGAAGCGCAGGAAGCCGATCTTCCGGACTGGTTAAGGAAAATAGATGATATTGATATAAACGAAGGCGTTTCACGCTGCGGAGGCAATGAAAACTATCTTGAAACTCTGAAAGTATATGCCGAAGACGCGGAGGACGGCGCCGCGCTTATTGAAAGCCTGTGGAACGGGCGGGATATCCCCGGTCTTACCGTAAAGGTGCATGCCCTCAAAAGCACATCAAGGGTAGTCGGAGCGATGAAGCTCGGCGCTCTCGCGGAAATGCTTGAAAAAGCCGGAAACAACGGCGATACCGACACGATAGCGGAGAATATAGACGCGCTTATCGCAGACTACAGACAGCTTGGAGAAGAATTATCCCGTATAAGCGGAGAAAGCGAAAACGACGAAAACCTTCCGCTGATGCCGCCGGAAAAGCTTCATGAAGCTTATGATGCACTGCGTGAGATCGCCGGTTCCTTCGATTACGACAGCGTACTGTTCGTAATGGATTCGCTTAAAGGATACAGAATACCTGCCGATGAGGCTGAACGGTTCGGACAGCTTAAGAAAGCTGTTGCAAAGCCGGACTGGGATATGATAAAACAAGTGTTGGAATAAATGAACAGGAGACATATAAAAAATGAAGAAAAGCGTATTACTTATCAGCGACGGCGGCGGATTTATGATCGACGCCCTTGCAAACAACATAATCAAGACTGCGTGTCTTACGGTACATCGTGCAAATCCGACAGTCGAGGAACTTAAAGCCAAAGCCGGAAATGCGGATATTTTCCTGCTTTATGCAGGCGATTATGTTCACGATGTGGAAGATTTTCTGAAATATCTCGACAACATCTGCTCGGTGCAGAACAAGATACTCATCGTTGTCGGATATGACAAGGAGCTGGAAGAGATCTCCCAGTTCGTCTCCGACGAATCCATTTCCCGCAAAGTCCCCCGCCCTTTCGATATGCGCAAGCTCGCCGAAGAGATAGAGGCTATGACTGTGACCGACAGCGGTTCCGATGCCGAGAAGTCAAAGCATATACTGCTTGTTGATGATGACGGCTCCTATCTCAAGATGATGCAGTCATGGCTCTCGCCGTACTACAAGCTGACTATCGTGAACTCGGGAATGCAGGCGATAACGTACATCGCTACCAATACCCCGGATCTTATTCTGCTGGATTATGATATGCCGATCACTCCGGGTTCGCAGGTGCTTGAGATGATAAGAAGCGAGCCTTCATCGGCAGGAATACCCGTGATCTTCCTTACCGGACGCTCCGACCGCGAAAGCGTAGAGAAGGTAATGCGCCTCAAACCGGAAGGATATCTGCTGAAATCCATGAAAAAGCAGGATATTGTTGACGCTGTTAACCGCTTCTTCATCAAGAAGGACAGAATGAACTGAATCTGTGACCGTCAGTCTGTTTTCGGGCTGGCGGTTTTATAGTACAAAACATTTATTTTTTTCGGCAAAATGCACAATCAGCATTTAATTTGTTGACGATAAAATGAAAATATGTTATAATTACAGTGATTGTAAGCAATCAGGTTTGGATTTTTGTTAATAAGAATGGGTGATAGGGTTTGATCGGAAATAAAAAGATCATAGGTATATGTCTCACTAAAGCTGAGGACGATTTCAGGACCGATTTTCTGACTTATATGCACAGAATAACATCGGACACCGATTACAAGATCATAGCTTTTAACAGCCCCCGTGATCTTTACTACGGCGATAAGTACGACATCGGTTCAAAATCGGTATATAATCTTATAAACTATGAACTCCTTGATGTTGTGGTAATAATGTATGAAAGCTTCTATGACAAGGAAACCATAGAAAAGATCATAACCGGTGCTCACAAGCACAAGGTGCCTGTTATTCTCGTCCACGGCGAGCATGAGAACTGTTTCAGCATCGTTACGAACTATACAGAAGCTTATAAGGACATAATCCGTCACATCATAAAGCATCACCATGTAAAGAATCCCGTCTTCCTCGGCGGAAGAAAGACAGATGATCCTTCCACCGTTCTCCGCCACGAATGCTTCAAGGAAGTCCTCGCCGAATTCGGGATACCGTACAGAAAGGATATGCTGTATTACGGCGAATACTGGGATGTTCCCACGAAGCTCGCCGTCAGGAAAATACTGTCCGGCGAGACCGTACCGGACGCTGTTGTCTGTGCAAACGACACCATGGCAATGACTGTGTGCGATGAACTCGCCGCTGCCGGACACCGTGTACCCGAAGATATTGTAGTCACAGGCTTCGATGGGCTAATCAGCACGGAATACTTTATGCCGAGGCTTACTACCTGTAAGGAGGATATCCCCGCACTCGCAAAGCTTTCTTTTGAAGTCGTTGAAAAGGCTGTTTCCGGCACGGTGACCTCCGGCGTATTTACCGAAAACTTTATCCCCTATTTCAGTGAATCCTGCGGCTGTGCCAATACAAATGCAATAGATTACCGTGAACGCGCAAAGTGTCTTTACACACGCAATTACGATGTTCAGCAGCACGAGAACCACATCTATGAACTTGTGGATTCTATTCTCGACAGCGAAAACCTCAACACCCTCGGCGCAGCTCTTCGCAATTACATACTTCCGAACTCCAGCGTCTGCCTCAGCGAAGATTTCATTATGACCGCGCTCGGCAATTCCAGCGAGAAGATCAAGGAACAGAAGTTCGGCGAGCTTATCGTCATAACCTCGATGGATCTCGATTATTCCAGCGGAAAGCAAGGGCGCTACCCTATCACCGATATGCTCCCGGATATCAAAGCCTGGGCGGACGACAATACCATGTGCGTGATCTCTCCTATTTTCGTGGGCGAAGAGGTCTGCGGCTACTATACGCTTAAAACCGATCACATTGATTCTATGTCCCATAAGCTGTTCCGTGTGCTCAAGACGATGAATATAGCGTTCAACTCGCTCATCAACCGTCTGCGCAAGAAACGCATACAGAGCAGTATGCAGAATGCAAGATTCATCGATACGCTCACCGGTCTTCCGAACCTCAGAGGTCTTACCCAGTGGTTCTCGGACTATACGGAGATGTCAGAAAATCACTCCAAGCCCATTATGGTATCGGTTTACAGTATTCCACAGTACAAGTTCATTTACGAGAACTACGGCGTTGACGATATCGAACAGGCTGTCAAGTTCGTGGCAGAGGCTCTCCAGCTTGCAAACAAGGACAACGGATATGTCGCAAGGACCGGAAGCGATGAGTTCATTATCATCAACTACGTCGATGATACAAGCGAAGTCGGTCAGGTCATCAATAACGCAGTCTCTGTATTCTACGGCGTTATCGAAGGCTATAATACCGCAAGCGACAAGGACTATTTCCTCGAAGTCAACTGCGGCTGCACAGTGGCGGATCCCGGCTGGAACAGCAGTCTGAGTACATTCATAAAGCTTGCCAATGCCGAGATGTATATGAACAAGCTCAAATCCGGTCTCACTCCCGTTCTCAAGGAAGAACGCATTCTCGCATCGGAATCTCCGGACGCTGCCGCAAAGCTCAAGGATCTTTACAGCGCATTCAACATTCTCATCGACAAGAACCTGTTCACTTACTTCTTTCAGCCTATCGTTGATGCAAAAACAGGCGTTATTTACGCTTATGAAGCGCTTATGCGCACGACCGGCGGCATAAAGATGTCCCCTATCGAGATACTCGATGTCGCCAAGGAATACAACCGGCTTTATGAGATCGAAAAGGCTACGATGTTCAACGTAATGGAACGCTATGCCACAGATCTCGAAAGTTTCGGCAACACCAAGGTATTTATCAATACAATCCCAGGCAACTTCTTAAAGGAAGGCGATCTTGAACTGCTCAAAAGCAGGTACGGAAAATACATAGACAACTTCGTCATAGAGATCACGGAACAGGATACCGTTACCGACGAAGAGCTCGAAGCTATCCGGCATCTCGGTATAGTTGAGAATTCCGAAGCCGGAAAGGAAACAGCAGGCGGTCAGCTGGCTGTTGATGACTACGGCACAGGTCACTCGAATATCGTGAACCTGCTGCGATATGCTCCCCATGTTATCAAGATAGACCGTTTCCTTATCACCAATATCCAGAACGATCCCAACAAGCAGATGTTCGTCAAGAGCACCATTGAGTTTGCAAAGATGAACAACATCAAGATACTTGCAGAAGGCGTTGAGACATTCGAGGAAATGAAGACTGTCATAGACTACGGAGTCGATCTTATCCAGGGCTACTATACTGCACGCCCCGCTCCGGAGCCTATCGGAAAGATACCCGAAAATATCCGCAGAGAGATCATCACCGAGAACATCAACCTCTCCAAGTACGCGGGCGAACTTCTTACATACAATACCTCAGGCGATGAAACGCTGGATCTGTATGAGATAACACTTCAGAAATACAGCTCTATAAACATTTCCGGCGGCAAAGTCAAGATAATCGGTACGCCTTACACCGATTTCGAGACGGAAATAACCATAGATCCCGATGCTTCTGCCGAAATAACGCTGGAAAATGTACGGCTCAAAGCAACTCACGGTCCTATAATCAAGCTCGGCAACAGAAGCAAAGTCTCTGTTATACTTTCCGGGGAGAATGCTATTCTCAACAACGGAATTCTCGTACCTAAAGATACATTCCTCAATATCGGAGGTTCCGGTGATCTTGCCATTTCCGTAAAGCATAACAATGGTGTCGGCATCGGAAGCGGTCACGACAACACATTCGGAAGTGTAAGCTTCACCCATACCGGCACAATAACAGTCGATATCGCTATTGAACAGGGTGTCTGCATAGGCGGTGGAATCCCGTCCAAGGAGTCGGATATCTGCTTCAAGAGCGGTAAGACGATTCTTTCTACCCAGTGCGTAAATTCCGTCGGCGTAGGAAGCATGAACGGAAAAGTACATATCCACGTTTCACAGAATGCTTCTGTTACCGCTAAATGCAACGGCAACGAAAGCGTGGCTATGGGTTCGTTCAACGGCAGCGCGGATATCTATACCTGCGGTACACTCGATCTTACAGCGGACGGAAACATCGGTTCGGCATGCGGAACTCTCGAAAAAGGAAGCGCGTCCATTATGGTTGCAGGAGGCAGTTTAAACGCTGTTGTCCACGGCGACAGAGCGGTTTGTCTCGGCGCTATAGCCGGAAATTCAAAGGTAAGCATCTCCGCCGGCAGAGTTTATGCGTACGGCGAAGGCAATACAGTCTGCGGCTACGGAAGCATTGAAGGTATCGGCACCAACTACATCTCCGGAGGTACTGCAAAGGTAAAGATCCTTTCCGGACACGTGCTTGAATTCGGCACAGAGAGCTGCACTACGGTAATAACAGGAGGAAATATTCTTTCTTCCGACAATGCTTTCTCTCCCGTGAACGACCGCGGCGATCCGCTTCCATCCCTGCTGAGATAGATAACGGGCCGAAAAAGCACCGATCATCAAAAGTTCACAGACATAAAAGGGCAGCATGATGCGGTTATCAAAAAGCGTGGATCCATCGATGAACAATACAGTGCCCATCAGCAAAACAAAATAGGCAGAGCCATGCAGTGCGGGCGGAAATAACGCGGAACGGGAGAGTTCATCTGAAGGATGAAAAAGGCTCTTCAGCCCTAAAAC